>JAURNJ010000098.1 GCA_030830245.1 Novosphingobium sp.
GAACCCGCCGCTGTCGTCGAAGCTGCAATCGAGGATTGTCACATTGGCGCCGCGATACTTGACGTAGTGACCGCCGGTTCCCTTCTCGAAGCGGCTGCGGATGACGGTCAGCGAGCCGTAATCTCCGATGTAGATCGAGTGGGCGCAGCCACTGCCCTCGCAGGTGCCCAGCCGGGTGAAGGTCGACTTGTCGATGACGATCGAGGCGTCGGGATCGTTGTTGGCAAGGATCCCCTGCTCGCTGTCGCGAAACCAGCTTTGCACCACTGTCAGGTTCCCGCGTTCCAGCCGGATGCCCGCACCGTTCTTGTCGTCCACCCGCATGTCGGCGAACACCATTCCCTCGATCCGGGCACTGCGCCCGGCGAGGACGAGCGCTGCCTTGTCGTCGCACTCCACGCCTTCGAGCACGGACTGGCCGGCGACCGAGGCCTGGTAGGTGATCTCGCCGCCCTTCTGCACCGCGCAGTCGGCAAAGCGCATGGCGGCAAAGCGGATCGTGCCCTTGCCGTTGCCGATGGCGTTGACCGCATCCTGCAGGCGGACATAGCTGCGCCCGGTTTCGAGGACGGTGTAGGGCGCGATCTTGCCCGAATCGGCGCTTGCGAAGGCAACTGCGGTGGGCCCGGCAGTCGCGGCCATCAGGGCAATCGCAGCCAGAACAGGGGTTGAGCGAAAGGTCATGGTTATGTTCCTAAGCGGATTCGGGTGCGATTACGCGCCTCTCGGGCCCGCCGTCCGGAAGCGGAACAGATAGCCGGGAAACCGTTACCGCCCGGTTTCAAGCTTATTTTTCATGCCTCAATGGGCAATTCGATCATCAGCGCTTGAAATCCGATCAATTTAGTCCTAAAACCATCTCTGCGGACCGGGCCCCTCTGGCGCGCCGCTTTGCCGAGTTATCGGGAAGCAGCGCGTGATGTCGGACCGCATCGGATGATGCCGATGCGATCAGGAGCCGGGCGTACCTCCAGCCCCCTACCCCGACGCATCGGTCCCGCATCGGCTCATCCGATCGAACAACAACCCGTTCGAAAGGGACGCTAAGTAATGTCAAATCGTGTGTACCGCCTGCTGGAACGTCACCAGAAGCTCGACGAGCTACTGCGCCGGGCGCAATCGCGCCGCTTTGTCGATCCGCACGAGATCGGCCGCCTCAAGAAGCTCAAGCTTGCGATCAAGGACCGGATTGCCAGGCTTTCCCGCGTCGCCATCCGCGCGAGCTGAACCGTATCGCAACCAGGATTGGCGTGACATGCTCTGCCTGATCGTCATGCAGGGCAGGCTCGCTCCGGTCGGCTCCCCACCCCTGTCAGACCGATGAGCTGAGCCGGGCGCCGGTGCGAGGCATCCCATCGCACCGGCGCTTCCAATCGCTCCCGAGCAAGAAAGAAAACTTCATGGAATTCCTGTTTATGGATTGGCTGGGAACGCCGGTCTGGTTCTGGCTGGCCTTTCTCGGCCTGGTCGTGACGCTCACCGCTTTCGACCTTGGTATCCTGCACAAGGAAGACCGGGAGATGGGCATCAGCGAATCGCTGAAGCTCTCCGCCTTCTACATCACCATCGCCCTGCTGTTCGGTGTTTGGGTCTGGATGCAGAAGGGCGCAGACCTGGGCATGAAATATTACACCGGCTTCTTCATCGAGAAGGCGCTGTCGATCGACAACATATTCGTCATCGGCCTGATCTTCACCACCTTCGCGATCCCGCCCAAGTACCAGTATCGCGCGCTCTTGTGGGGCATCATCGGCGTGATCGTACTTCGCGGCATAATGATCGCGCTGGGCGCGGCGCTCATCGAGCAGTTCTACTGGATCCTGTACTTCTTCGCAGCCTTCCTGATCGCGACCGGCATCAAGATGCTGTTCGCCAGCGACAAGCCGATGGACGTGGCGAACAATCCGGCGGTGCGCTTCATCAGCTGGATCATGCGGGTTACGCCCGAACTGCGCGAGCAGAAGTTCTTCGTGCGCGTGCCTGACAGCAAGACCGGCAAGCTGGCGCTGGCCGCAACCCCGCTGTTCCTCGCGCTGGTCGTGATCAACGTGGTCGATCTGGTCTTCGCGGTGGACAGCGTTCCCGCCATCTTCGCGATCACCACCGACACGTTCATCGTCTACACCAGCAACATCATGGCCATCCTGGGCCTGCGTGCGCTTTACTTCGCGCTGGCGGCGATGGTGCACCGCTTCCACTACCTCAAGTATGCGCTGGCGCTGGTGCTGGTGTTCATCGGATCGAAGATCTTCGTCTCCGATTTCATCCTGGGCGGAGACAAGTTCCCGCCAGTCCTGAGCCTGGCGGTGACCTTCGGCCTGATCCTGGGCGGCATCCTGTGGTCGCTGTGGAAGACGCGAGGCGAGGGAACCCAGCCTGCTCACTGACCCTTGCACATGTTCAACCCGAAGAAAGGAGTATCTCGATGAAGCGTACTGTTGTCTCGTTCGCCCTGCTCGCAAGTGTACTGGCCGGACCGAAAATGCCGGTCCTGCTTTCGCACTGACCTCGCGATCGCAAGGGGGGCAGGCCAGAAGGGCATAGCCATGCCCGCCTGATCGGCTAGAGCGAGGCATGGAAATTGCCTCGCCCCCCCGAAGCTGGAACGCCGCCCATTTGGCAGCCTTGCTCGGCGCCAACCTGTCGATGGGGATCGGGCCGGTGTTCGTGCGCATGGCCGATACCGGTCCGGCCGCCACCGCATTCTGGCGCCTGCTGCTGGCCCTGCCGCTGCTGGCGGCCCTGCTGTTCCTGACCGAACCGAGAGGGCAGAGGGTGCTGCGGGGACGCACCTTGTGGATCGTGCTGGCGGGCGGCGTGCTGTTCGGCAGCAATCTCTTCTTCGCCTATATCGGCTTCGGCATGACCCGGCTGGGCAACGTGGTGCTGCTCGGCAATTCCGGCGGCGTTCTGCTGATGATCTGGGGGCTGATCGCCGCCGCCCGCCTGCCGCGCCCGTTCGAACTCGCGGCGGTGCTGGCTGCGCTGACCGGCGGTGCGCTTCTGCTCGGCGGATCGCTCCATATGTCGCTGGAGAGCTTTCGCGGCGACATCATGGGGCTGATGTCCGGGATCTGCTATGCAGGCTACCTGCTGATCCTGCGCCATGCACGCGCCGCCATCGGCCAATTCACCCTGCTGTTCTGGGCGACGCTCGCCAGCCTTCCGGCCCTGCTGGCCGTGTCGCTGGCGCTTGGCGAACGGTTCATGCCCGGCGTGTGGTGGCCGATCGTTGCGCTGATGGTGACGGGCCACCTGATCGGACAGGGCCTGCTCGTCTATTCGCTGCGGCACTTCAGCTCGCTGATGATCGGGTTGGCGCTACTCACCCAGCCCGCGATTTCGTCGCTGACCGGCATGGTGGTCTATGGCGAGGTCATCGGACCGCTCGACGCGCTCGGCATGATACTGCTAGCCGCAGCGCTGGTGATCGCACGGGCTTCGGACCGGGCTTGATTCTGGAGCCCCTCAATCCCCGCTGGGCACATCGCCCGCCGGCACATCCTCGATGTGAATCTTGCCCAAATCCCCCTTGCCCACGGTGTCGCTGGCCATTTCCAGCATCCGGTCGAGGCTCGCCTTGGCCTTGAGCCGCAGGCCTTCCTCGATTTCGATCCGTGGCGTGAGGTCACGCAGCGCGAGGTAGAGCTTCTCCAGCGTGTTGAGCGCCATGTAGGGGCAGATGTTGCAGGCGCACTGGCCATCCGCGCCCGGCGCGCCGATGAAGTTCTTTCCGGGCAGCGCCTTTCCCATCTGGTGGATGATGTGCGGCTCGGTCGCCACGATCAGCGTGTCGCCTTCGAAGGTCTCCGCAAACTGCAATATGCCGCTGGTCGAACCGACATAATCGGCATGATCGACGATGGTCGGCGGGCATTCGGGGTGCGCGGCGACCGGCGCATCGGGATGCTGCGCCTTGAGCTTCAGAAGCTCGGTCTCGCTGAACGCCTCGTGGACGATGCACACGCCCGGCCACAGCAGCATCTCGCGGTTGAACTTGCGGCTCATATAGCCGCCCAGATGCCGGTCGGGACCGAAGATGATCTTCTGGTCCTCGGGGATCTGGCTGATGATCGTTTCCGCGCTGGAGCTGGTGACGATCACGTCGCTGAGCGCCTTAACCTCGGTCGAGCAATTGATGTAGGTCAGCGCGATATGGTCGGGATGCGCTTCGCGGAAAGCCCTGAACTTGTCCGGCGGGCAGCTGTCCTCGAGGCTGCAGCCCGCATCCATGTCGGGCAGCACCACGATCTTTTCGGGGCTGAGGATCTTGGCCGTATCGGCCATGAACTTCACGCCGCAGAAGGCGATGACATCGGCATCGGTTTCGGCGGCCTTCTTGCTCAATTCCAGACTGTCGCCGACGAAATCGGC
>JAURNJ010000099.1 GCA_030830245.1 Novosphingobium sp.
TCGGCACTGGCGCGACCGCGATCCAGGCGGTTCCGCATCTCGCCGAAGCCGCCGGTCACCTCTATGTGTTCCAGCGCACGCCGAGCGCCGTCGGCCCGCGCAACAACCGCGATACTGGTCCCGAATGGGCGGCCTCGCTCAAGCCCGGCTGGGCTTTCGAGCGCGAGATGAACTTCACTGCCAGCATTTCAGGGCGCAAGCCGGTGCCGGACCTGATCGACGACGGCTGGACCCATATTCACCGGCGCGATGGTGCGGAACGCGCCGCCAGCCCCGACGAACTCAAGCTCGCCGCCGAACTGGCGGACTTCGAGCGCATGGACGAGGTCCGCGCGCGAACCGCAGAGATCGTCAAGGACAAGGCGACTGCCGAGGCGCTCTCGCCGTGGTACGGGCACATGTGCAAGCGCCCCTGTTTTCACGACGAATACCTGCCCACCTTCAATCGCCCGAATGTCACGCTGGTCGACACCAAGGGGGCTGGCCTCGACAGGATCACCGAAAATGCTGTCGTGTTCGATGGCAAGGAATACCCGGTCGACCTGCTGATCTTCTCCACCGGCTTTGAGGTGACCAGTGAATATACCCGACGAATGGGCTTCGACCCGGTCGGACCGGGCGGCCTCACCTTCAGCCAGCACATCGCCAACGGGCTGGAAACGCTGCATGGTCTGGTCGGGCGCAAGTTTCCCAACCTGTTCACGATCAGCACGCTGCAAGGCGCGGCCATGCCCAATTTCGTGACCATGATCCACGAGGATGCGATCAACATCGCGCACATCCTGCGCTGGGCGATCGACAAGGGCGCGACCACCATCCAGCCGACAAAGGTCGCCGCCGACGACTGGGCCGCAAGACTCCTCGTCGGGATCGAAAAGGTGGTCGAGTACAACTCCAAGTGCACGCCGGGCGTCCTCAACAACGAGCAGGGCGCGGTGGACGAGCAGGGCCGGATCAAGGAGTGGAATCCCCGCAATTCCATTTTCGGCGGCCAGCCGGACGAGTTCCTTGCGATCCTGCGGGAGTGGCGCGCCACCAACGGCGAGGAGCGCGACCTGGAGATCACCACCGACTAGAGTCTTTCCGACCCCGATTGACCTGCCGCGACGGAGCCGATCCTGGCCGAATGCAAGGAAAGAGGAGGGAGCTATGCGAGCATATAGTGACCGACGAGTGACGACGCAGTCGACCAAAATCGGCCCGCCCCGGAGGGGTCGCCGCTGGAAAGCGCGCCGGACATCGTCGCTCGGCTCGTTCGGGGCAACAAGCCCGGCTATCGCCTCGCTCCTTGCCGACACACTTCCAGCGGCAATCCCGGTGGATCAATCCGGGTCGAAAAGGCTCTAAACGCGCTTGCATTGGCTGGGCGTGAGCCGCATGGCTTGGGCGAGGATGCGGAAAGGATTGCGGTGCGCGGGATATATTTCGGCTGGTATGTCGTTGTCGCCGCAATCGCGATCTACACGGTGCTGCTGGGCAGCACCTTCGCGTCGTTCGGCCTATATATCCTGCCTGTCTCGGAAGAATTCGGCCTTTCCCGCGCTGACATCAACACTGGGCTGATTGCTCTCAACCTTGGCAATGCCGCTCTGGCACCAGTGATCGGGCGGTTCATCGACCGGTTCTCGGCGCGAAAGCTCATGATGACCTGCGCCGCGCTGATCGGTGCGAGCATGGCGGCAATCAGCCAGACAGACATGCTGCTGCTCAGCCTCGTTCTCATCTTCTTCGCGGTTTCCGCCGGGGTGCTGGGCGGCGGGACCATTTCCGGCTCGGTGCTGTTGGCGCGGTGGTTCAAGGTCTATCGCGGCCGCGCGATGGCGCTTGCTGCGCTGGGTTTTTCGCTCGGGGGCGTGGTTGGCGCCCCGATCATCGGCGAACTGATCGAACAGCATGGCTGGCGGACCGCTGTTCTGGTTTCCGGAGTCGGCACAGCGGCGATCGTCTTCCTTCTCGCGTTCTTCATGCGGGACCGGCCGGGGCCGGGCGACATTGAAGTGAGGGAACAGAAACCGTCGCAGGAGACAACAGCTGAGCCGGCAGAAGACTCTGCAGCGCCGCCACTCGGCCCACCACCGGGAATGATGACGTTCCTGCGCATGCCGCTGTTCTGGATGCTGGCGCTGGGGATAGGTCTTGCCTCGGGCATCAGTCAGGGGCTGACCGTTTCGCTGGTTCCGCTTGGGCACGAAGCGGGGCTGACCACCATGCAGGGCGCCATGCTGATTTCGGTTTCCGGGATTACAGGGCTGGTCTCGATGCTCGCGCTGGCGGCCTGGGGTGACCGGGTGGACCGCACCCTGCTGCTGGCCCTGGTGATCGTCTCGATTACTATTTCCTGTGCGCTCTTGCTGGTCGCCAAGAGCTATGTCGCGCTGCTCGTCACGGCTGGGATAATCGGCTTTTCCCTGTCAGTGTTCGCGCCGATTTACATCGCCCTGTTCGCAGACCGCTTCGGCCTTGCCGGTTTCGGCACGGTGCGCGGCCTGCTCGTGCCGGTCATGTCGCTGTTCGGGGCCTTGTCGGTGCGCTTCATCGGCGAAATCTACGACCGCACCGGCGGCTATGTAGCCGGGCTGTGGACCTATCTCGTGCTGGTTCTGCTGGCGGCGGGGATGGTGCTGGCGAGCAGGCGCATGAGCAGCGAAATGGTCTAAGCGTCCGGGCCTCTACGCCCTCGCAAGCGGCGCAATCACCTCTTCGCCGAAGGCAGCCAGCGTATCAGGATTGCCGAAATCGGTGAACCACACATAGGTCCGTTCGACACCCTGCCGGGCGCGCCCGGCAAAGTGCTCGGCCAGTTCCTCGCCTGTGCCAACAACTGGCCTCGAATGGCCGAAGCGGCGCATTGCGGCATCGCCAATCGCTTGCCGGTCGGCGCCTCGTGGCACGAAGGCGACCATTTCCTGCACCGAA
>JAURNJ010000100.1 GCA_030830245.1 Novosphingobium sp.
AGCCCGATCCGGCGATCTTCGAGCTGGCTGCACGGCGCTTCTACCGAAAGCCGGGCGAGATGCTGTTCATCGACGACAACCCCGCCAATATCGCTTCGGCGGCGGCACTCGGCTGGCATGTGCACCACTTCTCCGATGCGGGGCGGCTTGAGTCGGACCTAAGGGAACGCGGGCTGTTGGACTGACCGGCAATGGAACATAGAGCCGCTCGCGCTTGCATGTGCCACATCGTATGATACTTTTCGTCTCATAAGACTGACTACCCAAGAGGACTTCAGGCCGTGCAGAACGTCAACGATGTCGAAATGTATCACCTGCCGATGAGCGATCCGGCGATGGGCGAGGATCCCTGGCCGGAATTCGAGAAGGCGCGCGCTGCCCACCCCTGGCTCGCCAAGTGGGACGAGTATGGTTACGTCATCCATTCCTACGATGCGATGCGCGAACTGTTCGCCGACGAAAGCAAGCTGCGTCCGCCCTACGCCGATGTCGTAGACGAGCTTGGCCAGCAAGGAACGCCCTGGGGCCGTTTCACCGGGGAGCAGATGATCTCGCTGCCCGAGACGGAGCACCGGCTGCTGCGCAATACATTCGCCGCCAAGTTCACACCGCGCTTCGCCAACCAGCTGCGGCCGGTAATGCGCGATCAGATCGGCCGCCTGCTCGACGAATGGGTGCCGCAGCAGTCGATCGACTTCGAACATTTCGCGTCGCACTTCCCGATCTCGGTCATGTTCTCGCTGGTCGGCGCGCCGCACGAGGATATCCAGGGCATGGTCGACGACCTCGAAGTCATCGGCCTGGCGCACAGTTACCAGCTCGACCTGTTCCCGCGCATCAACGAAGGCATGGTGCGGATCGAGCAATATGTTGAAGACATCATCGAGAAGCGCCGCGCCAATCCCGACCACGGCGGCGATGACGACCTGCTCGACCTGCTGATCAAGACCAGCGACGAAGGCGATATCGATCACCAGCAGCTGAAGGACCTGATCAGCTTCTTCTTCATCGCGGGCTACGACACCTCGAAGAACGTGCTGACATACACGATGTACACGCTGCTCGATCATCCCGAGATCTACGAGCGCTGTGCCGAGGATTACGACTACTGCAAGAAGGTGATCGAGGAAGCGTTGCGCTGGTTCAATCCGGGCACGGTGGCGCGCTATGCCGATGCCGATTTCGAGTTCCGCGGAGTCCGTTTTCCCAAGGACACGATGCTGTTCTTCCCGCTCTCCATTTCCGGGCGCGACCCGGTCACCTATCCCGACGCGCAGACCTTCGATCCCGATCGCCCGATCGAACCGGAGCGGCGGCACATCGCCTTCGCACTCGGCAAGCATATGTGCCTCGGCCAGTACATCGCCCGCGCGCAACTGCAGGAGGCGATCCACCAGATCGCCCAGCGGATGAAGAACCCGAAGCTGGCGGGAGAACCGGGCTGGCGCATGTTCCCTGGCACCTGGGGGATACGCGGGCTGCCCATAGAATTCACACCGGGCAAGGCCAGGGTGGAGGAATTCGAAGCCGCCTGACGCGGGTGGTGAAAGAAAGGTAAAGACGATGTCGCCACTCCCGTTCCGGCTGGTCTCTGCCGACTCCCATATCGTCGAGCCTGCCGATCTGTGGACGACGCGCCTGCCCAAGGAATTTCGCGACCGGGCCCCGACAATCAAGCGGACACCGCATGGCGACCGCATCTATTCCGGCGGCAAGGAGCGCGGCGGCATCGGATTGATGGCGACCGCGAAGAAATACACCGATCCCGACGACCTGTACTTCACCATGGACGGCCTGTGGGATGACGTTCCGGTTGGCTCCTACGAGCCAGATGAAAGGCTGAAGGAGATGGATGCGGAAGGCATCGAGGCCGAAGTGCTTTACACCACACTCGGCCTGTCGATGTACGCGATGCGCTACGTCGAATTCCGCAGCGCCTGCTTCATCGCCTTCAACGACTGGCTCGCCGAATTCTGCGCGGTTGCGCCCGACCGCCTGTTCGGCGTCGCGATGATCCCGCCGGACGATCCGGAGCTTGCAACTTCCGAACTGGAACGCTGCGCAAAGCTCGGCATGCGCGCGGCCATGGTGTCGATCGACGGAGAGGCGGAGCGCGGCTATTCGCACCCGGATTACGCGCGCTTCTGGCGCGCCGCCGAAGAGCACAACATGCCGATCAGCCTCCACGTCGCGGCCAGCACGCTCACCTACACGCGCTCCGGCAATGCTTTCGCCGATTTCTCACTGGGCTTCACGCCCACCATGTATGCCGTCGCCGAGATGATCTTCGAAGGCCTGTTCGACCGTTATCCCGGCCTCAAGGTGATTTCGGTCGAAAACGACGCGGCCTGGCCTCTCGCCATGCTCGAACGCATGGATGACCGTTTTCTGCGGGACCAGGGCTGGGCTGGGAAGTCCGAGGGGCTATCGCCCGACCGTGTCCCCAGCGAAGTCTTTCGCGAACATGTCGCCTGTTCCTTCATGCGCGACCGCACTGCGATACTCGCCCGCGAGATCATCGGGCGCGGCAATATCATGTGGGGATCGGACTATCCCCACTTCGACGGCTGCTGGCCCAATTGCGGAAAGCTGCTGGCGAAGCAGATGGAAGGCGTACCGCTCGAAGACCAGATCCGCATCGGCCGCGACAACGCCATTGCTTTCTACGGCCTGCCCCTGGCGACCGGCGAGGCGGCGATCCTCGACCGGGCAGGCCCCATCCTCTGACACAAGCCGGTCATCGCTTTTCGCACCTGCAGCATAAGCTTTGGCAAATACCTGAAACTCGTGCATAAGGTCCAGGCTTGGAGGCGCGATGAATTCGGAGAATGACCAAGGCTACAACGAGATGCTCGACCCTCAGGGGGGCATCAGCCAAGCTTATTCCCAATACCGCGACTGGTACGACAAGCAGGATCAGCGCTGGCTGAAACAGCAAGATGCCGAGGCCGAACGCTTCTTCCGCCGCACCGGCATTACCTTCAACGTGTATGGACAGGGAGACGGCGAGGAACGCCTGATTCCCTTCGATATGATCCCGCGGATCGTCACGGCGGGAGAATGGCGCAAGCTGTCACGCGGCATCGAACAGCGCGTCCGCGCGCTCAATGCCTTCCTCAGCGATCTCTACCACCGCCAGGAAATCATCCGCGCTGGACGCTTACCTATTGAATTCCTGCGCGACAATGACGCCTTCCTGCCGGAGATGATCGGCTTCACGCCGCCGGGCGGAGTTTACACCCACATCGTCGGGATCGACCTCGTGCGGACCGGCCCGGACGAATTCATGGTGCTCGAGGACAACGCCCGCACGCCTTCGGGTGTTTCCTACATGCTCGAGAACCGCGAAACGATGCTGGCGATGTTTCCCGAGCTGTTCGAGCATGTGCCGGTCGCAGAGGTTTCGAACTACCCGACGCGCCTCGCAAGAAGCCTCGCCGCCTGCGCCCCTGAATGCGCGTCCGACAGGCCAACAGTCGCCGTACTTACGCCTGGGATCTACAATTCCGCCTATTTCGAGCACGCGTTTCTGGCCGACCAGATGGGTGCGGAACTCGTCGAGAGCGGCGACCTCAGGGTCATCGACGGGCGCGTGGCGATGCGCACGACGCGCGGCTATATGCCGATCGACGTGCTCTACCGCCGCGTGGATGACGAGTATCTCGATCCACTCAGCTTCAATCACGAGAGCATGCTCGGCGTTGCAGGCATCATGGATATCTACCGCGCGGGCCGTATCACCATCGCCAACGCGCCGGGCACGGGTATCGCTGACGACAAGGCGATCTGCAGCTTCATGCCGGACATCGTCGAATTCTATACCGGCGAGAAGCCGCTGCTGAACAATGTTCCGACATGGCGCTGCAGCGAGAAGGATTCGCTGGCCTATGTGCTCGACCACCTTGCTGAGCTCGTCGTCAAGGAAGTCCATGGTTCGGGTGGTTACGGCATGCTGGTAGGCCCGGCAGCGTCAAAGCGAGAGCTTGCAGCGTTCGAGAAGAAGCTGCGCGCCAAACCTAGCAACTATATCGCGCAGCCGACGCTGTCCCTTTCGACGGTGCCGATCTTCACCAAGGCCGGGCTTGCCCCGCGCCATGTCGATCTACGGCCTTTCGTGCTGGTTTCCCCGAAGGGAATCGAAATCACTCCGGGCGGTCTGACCCGCGTCGCGCTTAAGAAGGGGTCACTGGTGGTCAATTCCTCCCAAGGTGGAGGCACCAAGGACACCTGGGTGCTGGAGGACTGACCATGCTGGGACGCTCCGCAAACGGCATGCATTGGATGTTCCGCTATATGGAACGGGCAGAGAATACGGCGCGCCTCGTCGATGCTGGATTTCATCTCGCCAAGACACGCGATTCCCGCACCGCCAGCGACGAGTGGCGCTCTGTCCTGATCACGCTGGGGCAGGGCGC
>JAURNJ010000011.1 GCA_030830245.1 Novosphingobium sp.
CGGCCGCGGCACCCATGAACAGTTTCGGCGCATGGAAACGCGGCATCGAATCCTCGCCGGTTGGCGCCAGGATGATGTTCTGTTCGCGAAACACCGTGCCCGAAGGCACGAGAATCCGCGTATCCTTCTGAGGCAGCAGCGCATTGACGATGTGCAGCGAATTGGTGAGCACCTGCAGGTCGAGACCGGCAAGGTGCGGGCACATCTGCAGCGTCGTGGTTCCGCCGTCGATCATCACCCCTTCGCCCCTGTTGCAGAGCGTGGCGGCGGCCCTGCCGATGGTGCGCTTCTGCGCGAGGTTTCGCGAGATCGAGGTATCGAACGGGGTGCCCGAAAGTTGCAGCAACGCATCTTGCGCGGCTTCATCGTCGGCGAGTTTCGCCCCGCCGTGCACGCGCACAAGCCTGCCTTCGCCTTCCAGCCGCGTCAGGTCACGCCGGATCGTTGCAGGCGATGCCTCAAGCTGTGCTTCGAGTTCGCGATAGCTGACGAATCCGGCCTTGCCGGCCGCTTCCATGATGAGTTTCTCACGCTGGGTGGCGTGCATGTCAGGCTCCCTGCCGTTCCGCTTCCAGCTGTTCCAGCGACTTTCCCTGATTGCTCGGCGCCCAGATGTAGCCGACAATCCCCGAAGCGACCAGAAAGCCCGTGAGAATCCAGGCGAGCGTCGAGAAGTCTGCGGATGCAAGCGCAGGCACGGCAAGACTCCATATGCCAAGGCCGATGCGCACGACCGCGAAGGTCACGCCCTGAGCGGTGGACCGGACAGCGGTTGGGAACATTTCCGCGCTCCACAGCTGGAAGAAGCTCTGGGCGCCAAAGCCGCCCGCAATGCCCATGATGACAATGTGCGCGATCACGATCTCAAGCTTGAAACCGAAGATGGCGAGCAGCGCCATGCCGCCGACATGCATGATTGCCGAGATGCCGAAAAGGGTGCGCTGATCGACCTTGTCCGACAGCGTCATGAAGATTGTCAGAATGGAGAGGATGCCGACCCCGAAGTAGCTGGCGGGAAGCACGGTCGCCGCCCATTTGGGCAGGTTGTTCTGCTCGATGAGGTATGGTGTGAAGAAGCCGTTATATCCGGCCCAGAGGTTCCAGAGGCCATACATCGCAATCAGGAAGACCATCGAGCCGAGATATTTCGGGCTGAACAGCTCGAGCCAGTTGACCTTGTTCTCCTCATGCTCCTGCACATCCTTCCAGCGGCGCGATTCCTTCATGCGCGCGCGCAGCAGCGTCAGCAGCAGAGCGAGGATCGCAAGATGCGCAAACAGCCATCTGACACCCGTTATCCCGAATGGCTCAAGGAAATACGCTGCACTCAGGACGACGACCGGGCCGAGGTACCACAGCACCTGCGCGACGCCTGAATGAGCGCCACGCCGGTTGTCGGGCGCTTCTTCCGCGATCAGCGACCAGCTGGCGGGAATGTCCGCGCCGACGGCAAGTCCGACAAGCAGGAAGCCGACGATGATCATCCACGGCGCCATCGCGAAAACCAGGAAGAGCATGCCGAAGGCGTAGAACAGCATGTCGTACTGGTAGATTGTCTTGCGGCCGAACCGGTCGCACAGGCGCCCCCCGATGAACGCGCCGATGCCGGCGGAGATGGCGTTGGCGCTGAATGCGCCGATCAAGCCGATGAATGTGTCGGTAAGGCCGTATATCTCCTTCCATAGCGCCAGCGCCACCGATCCGGCGACAATCGAACCTGCATCGATGTAATTGGCGAGGCCGGCAAGGATGGTGTTGCGCCAGTTGTCCTTTTGGACGCTGAGGTCGCTCATGCGGTGTTCTCCAGGTGGGACAGCCAGCCACTCCGGTAGCTGTCGAGGTCTGCGTCGAATGGTTCGGCCGGAATGAGTGTTCCGGGTAGGGAGAGTGTTGGTTCGACAAGGCGCAGCGCGCCAAACGACACGTCGGCCTCAGCGCTTGCGGTGAACACCTGGGTATTGGGCCTGAGTGTGGCGAGCGCGCGGACAAAGATTTCCGAGGCGGCGAACCGCCCCTCGATCAGCAGGCGCTCCTTGGCGCCGATCAGGTCAAGCGAGCAATCGGCCACCAGAGCGGCATAGAGCGCAATGGCGGCCTGGCGCTGGGATTCGCCTGACGGTTTGCCGATCCAGCCTCCCACCATGTCCGCGAAAGGGCCGCAGCCCGGCACATGGGCCGGGAGCACCATCGCACCGGTTTTCAATACCTCGGCCAATCCGTCGCTGCCGGGCCTGTCGATGCCGCCGCCGAGCGTTTCGATCTCGCGTCCGCCCATGAACCGGGCGGACGGCACGGGGCGGCCTTCGACATCGGCGTTGACAAGGCAGTCTCTCGCCTCGGGGAGCGCGGCAAGGTCCACAGGCCCGCCAGGAGAGCGCATGGCGACAAACCATGTGCCGGTTGACAGCACTGTCATTTCGCGCGCCGCCAGTCCCGGCCAGCCCCGCGCGGCGACAAGCGCAGCGTTGGAATCGTGAAGTCCTGCATGGACGCGGACAGCGGGAGAGAGACCGGTTCGTTCGGCCAGTTCGGGCCGGAGCGTCCCGACCACATCGCTCGCATGGACAATCGGCGCAAAGTCCCCCGCCCAGCCACGGCGATTCGCAATGGGAGAGAAGTCGCTGTCACCGGGCAACCATAGGTCGGAATGGCAACCGAGACTGGTCACTTCGCTGGTGGCAGCGCCGCTCAGCAGCCAGGCCCAATACTGGGCATAAGGCATCAGGGTCACTCTATCGAGCGATCCGAGCGTGTCGAGATAATGCAGCTGCGCGCCGAAATTGAGGCCAGCAGGCAATTTGGGCGAACCCGTCAGTGCGAAGGCATCGCGCTGATCGCGATATTCGGAGAGGCAGTCCGCAGGTATTTCCCATTCGTAGTCGGGGGAAGGGAACGCAGGCGCTCCGTCGCGGATACCGGCGACCGCGGCGCCATGGGCCACCGGAATGATGGCTTCAACCGGGTGGGACGCGAATTCGGCCAAACTTTCGATCAGCCAGTCTGCCGTCGCCTTGGTGTCGAGAGGCGCATAGGGATTCGCGAGGAGCACAGCATTGGTGCGCGTGCGCCTTTCGAGGCATTGCCCCTCGCGCGACCACAGGCTGATCTTGCTCAGCGTCTTGCCGATATCGACTACTATGGCGAAGCCTTGCGGCAGACCTGCCTCCCATTCCCAACCAACCTGGGTGTGATTGCTTTCTATCGAAAGTGATTGTTCTTGGGAAGCATAAATGGTAAGTCCAATTCCCATGAATGCGCCAACATCCGTGACAGGTCCGTCGATCCGCTTCGCGATTCCCCGCAACCGCTGGAACAACGCTGAAGCTTCGGGCAAATCACCCGAAGAGTTGCTGCTCTACCGCTCGAACCTGCTGGGATCGGACCTCACCGTCACGAATTTCGGCGGCGGCAACACTTCGGCGAAGCTGATGGGCACCGATCCGCTTTCCGGTGAAGAGGCAATGGTGCTTTGGGTCAAGGGCTCGGGAGGCGATCTCGGTTCGATGGCGCTCGACGGGTTTGCGACACTCTATCAGGAGCGGCTTCTCGGCCTCGAGCAGCACTACTCGGGCCCCGAAGACGACGACAAGATGGTGGGCCTCCTGCCGCATTGCACATTCAGTCTCAACGCGCGCGCCGCGTCGATCGACACACCGCTGCATTCCCTGTTGCCGTTTGCCCATGTCGACCATGTCCATCCCGATGCGATCATCGCGCTGGCCGCTTCGTCCGGGGGCGAGGCAGCAACGAAGGAAATTTGGGAAGGCCGGATTGGGTGGCTGCCCTGGCGGAGGCCCGGCTATACGCTGGGCGTCGAGCTACGCGATTACGTCGAGGCGAATCCCGGCCTTGAAGGGGTGATGCTGGCAGGCCACGGGATTATCTGCTGGGCCGACAGAGCGAAAGCCTGTTACGACCAAACCATCGCCTTCATCGCCGATGCCGCGGAATACCTGAACGCACGGCTGGCCGGGAAGGCGTCCTTTGGCGGCGCGACCACAACCTCCTCTCGCGACCGGTCCGCTGTTGCTTGCAACCTGATGCCGCGCCTGCGAGGCCTGATGACCGGCACGCGCCGCAAGGTCGGCCATTTTTCGGACGATGCCGAAACACTGGAATTCGTCAATTCAGCCGACTTCGAGCGGCTGGCCGGGCTAGGCACTTCCTGCCCCGATCATTTCCTGCGCACCAAGATCGCGCCGCTGACGCTCGATCCGGCGCGGCTGGAAGACGATGCCTATCTTGGCGAACAGCTTGCAGCCTACCGTGCACACTATGAAGCCTATTACCGCCGCTGCAAACGCCCCGACTCGCCTGCCATGCGCGATGCCAATCCGGTCGTCGTGCTGGTGCCGGGCGTCGGACGCATGACCTTCGCATCCGACAAGACCACCGCCCGGCTTGCCGGCGAATTCTACGCCAACGCGATCAACGTCATGCGAGGCGCCGAGGCCATTGGCGACTACATCGCGCTGGACGAACAGGAAGCCTTCGACATCGAATACTGGTTGCTCGAAGAAGCCAAGCTACAGCGCATGCCCGCGCCCAAACCGATGGTCGGGCGCATCGCGCTGGTGACCGGCGGGGCGGGGGGTATCGGTGCGGCGACTGCGGCGCGGCTCCTGCGCGAGGGGGGCTGCGTGATGCTGGCCGACCGCGATGCCGATGCCGTCGAGGATGTGCGCGTCGGTTTCGCAGGGCAGTTCGGCAAGGACGTGATCCGCGCCGTTACCTGCGACGTCACCGACGAAGCCCAAGTTGCAGCCGCCTTCGACGCCTGCGCCCTCGAGTTTGGGGGACTCGATATTCTCGTCGCCAATGCCGGCATCGCCTCGTCCGCACCGATCGAGGAAACCACGCTGGAGCTGTGGAACCGCAATCACGACGTGCTCAGCCAGGGCTACTTCCTCACCGCCAAGCACGCCTGGCCGCTGCTGAAGCGGATGAAGGACCAAGGCGGGGCGAGCGTCGTCTTCATCGGCTCCAAGAACGCGGTGGCGGCCGCCACCAATGCGAGCGCCTATGCCAGCGCCAAGGCTTCGGCCAACCACCTGGCGCGTTGCCTCGCGCTGGAAGGCGCACCCGACGGTATCCGTGTCAACATTGTCAATCCCGATGCCGTCATTAAGGGATCGCGCATCTGGGACGGCGACTGGCGCAAGGAACGCGCTGCCTCCAACAGCGTAGATCCGGGCGAGGAAATCGAAGAGCATTATCGCAATCGTTCCATGCTGAAGCTCGACGTGCTGCCCGACGACATCGCCGAAGCCGCCTATTGGCTGGCGAGCGACATGTCGGCAAAATCGACTGGCAACATGATCAATGTCGATGCGGGCAATGCCCAGGCGTTTACGCGTTAGGGCCGGGTCGGGAGAGGACGCAACGATGAACCTGCCGCTATCCGCCGAGCTCATCGCCGAGTGCAACGCCCGCGAGACCGATGCGTTGGAGGACGAATACTCTGCGCTTGGCCGCAAGCTGGAACGCGCCGGGATCGCCATCGATGCAATCAAGGACCGCGTCGCGGGCTTTTCCGTCGCCGTGCCGAGCTGGGGCGCGGGTCGGGGCGGTACGCGCTTCGCCAAGTTCCCGCTCGCTGGCGAGCCGACCAATATCCACGAGAAGCTCGAGGATTGCGCCGTCATCAACCAGCTGTGCCGGGTGACGCCGCGCGTCTCTCCGCATTTTCCCTGGGACAAGGTGAGCGACTATACAGCCCTGCGCGAGGAGGCGGACAATCTTGGGCTAGGCTTCGACGCGGTCAATTCCAACACTTTCCAGGACCAGCCTGACCAGGCGCACAGCTATGCGACGGGCTCGCTGTCCTCGACCGATGCGGCGACGCGGGCGCAGGCGGTTGAACACAATATCGAGTGCATCGAGATTGGCCGGAAGCTCGGCAGCCGTGACATCACTGTCTGGGTCGGCGACGGCACCAATTTCCCCGGCCAGCAGGACCTGGCGCGCTCGCTCGACCGCTATCTCGACGCCACTGCCGAAGTCTATGCAGCCCTTCCGGAGGGCTGGCGCATGCTGCTCGAACACAAGATGTTCGAGCCGGCTTTCTACTCCACCGTGATTTCCGACTGGGGCAGTTCGATCCTCGCCGCGCAGGAGCTCGGGCCCAAGGCCAAGTGCCTGGTCGACCTTGGCCACCATGCGCCCAATGTGAATATCGAGCAGATCGTCGCCCGGCTGCATCGTTTCGGAAAGCTCGGCGGCTTCCACTTCAACGACAGCAAGTACGGCGACGACGACCTCGATAGCGGCGCAATCAACCCGCACCAGCTGTTCCTGGTGTTCAACGAGCTGGTCGAGGCGGAGCAGAACCCGCGAGACGGCTTCGATCCCGCCTACATGATCGACCAGTCGCACAACGTCACCGATCCGATCGAATCGATGCTGTCCTCCGCCGAGGCGATTACGCAATGTTTTGCCAAGGC
>JAURNJ010000101.1 GCA_030830245.1 Novosphingobium sp.
CGCCGCCGAGGTTGCAGTGCGGCAGTGGCGCATTGCTCTCGCGCACAAGCCGGGCGGCAAGCGCCAGCGTCTGCGCCTGGGTGTCGGCCACGGCCTCGGCATCGAGCGCCTGCGAGCCGGCATAGATGTGGAAGCCGCGCCACTCAGCACCGCTATCGATTACGCGCCGGATCAAGGCAGGCACGCGCTCGGCATCGAGCCCGAACGGCTTGGCGCCTCCGCCCATCTTCATGCCTGAACCCTTGAGATCGAAATCGGGGTTTACCCGGATCGCGAGGCGCGGCCTCTCGCCGAGCCGTTCGCCGATGGCAATCGCGCGCTCTGCTTCGGCTTCGGATTCAAGGTTGAGCGTCACGCCAGCGCTGATGGCTGCCTCAAGCTCGCGGTCACGCTTGCCCGGCCCGGCAAAGCTGACCAAGGCAGGATCGATCCCCGCCCCGGTGACAATCCTGAGTTCGCCGCCCGAGGCAATGTCGAAGCCGTCCACAAGTTCGGAAAAAAGCTGAAGAATGGGAACGAAGGGATTCGCCTTGATGGCATAATGGATCGCCAGTCGCTCAGGCAGCGCCTTGCGCAGCTGCGCCACCCGCGCGCGCAACATGTCTGCCGAATAGATGAACAGGGGGGTGCCGCCAGCCTCGGCAACGAGGTCTGTCACTTTGCGGCCGTCGACCACGAGCACGCCATCGATGGCGGAATAACCCGCCGGGATTGGACCGAGCGGCTTCATGCTGCCAACTCCTCGAACAAGCCGGTGCGGTCGATCTTGCCGTTGGGGCTGATCGGCATGGCCTCTCGCCAGTGGATGACCTTTGGCTGCATGAAGTTGGGCAGGTCGGTGAGCAGCCGCCGGGGCAGCTCCGCCTCTGCATCGGGCGCATCGGCGCGAGCTCGCACGACAAGGTGGATGGCATGACCCAGCCGTTCGTCGGGAATTCCCAATGCTACTGCCTCCGCAACGAGACCGGTCGACAGCGCCGCCTCCTCCAGTTCCTGCGGGCTGATGCGGTTGCCGGCGCTCTTGATCATCGCGTCGCGCCTGCCGACGAAATAGAGCAGGCCATCGGCATCGCGCCGCACCCGGTCGCCCGACCACACCGCCATGCCGCCATAGCGCGATTCTTTCGGGGCGGGCTTGTAACGCTCGGCCGTGCGTTCGGCATCCTGCCAGTAACCGTGGGCCACCAGCGGGCCGCAATGGACCAGTTCGCCCTCCTCGTTGTCGGCGGCGATCTGTCCCGCATCGTTGACCACGAGGATTTCCGCGTGCGGGATTGCCTTGCCGATCGAGGTGGGGTTGGCATCGACCAGCGCCGGATCGAGGAAAGTCGAACGAAAGGCTTCGGTCAGCCCGTACATCGCGAACAGCCGTGCTGCGGGAAACAGGGCGCGCAGCTTCTTCACCAGATCAGAAGTCAATGCCCCGCCGCTGTTGGTCAGCCGCCGCAGGTTTCCTGCAACCTCGCCGGGCCATTCCAGCTCAGTCAGTTGCACCCACAGCGGCGGCACTGCGGCCAGGGTGGTGATCGCGTGCTTATCCACCGCCTTCATGACGTCGCGCGGCACCAAATAGTCGAGCGGCACGACACAACCACCCGCATACCAGGTCGAGAGCAGCTGGTTCTGACCGTAGTCGAACGAGAGCGGCAAGACAGCCAGCGTCCGGTCGTCGGCAGCTAGCCCCAGATAGGTCGCGACACTTTCGGCACCCAGCCACATGTTGGCATGGCTGAGCATCACGCCTTTCGGTCGCCCGGTCGAGCCGCTGGTGTAAAGGATCGCGGCGAGCGATTCCGGATCGCAATCGGACGGCCCGAGCGCTTCCGGATGAGCCTTGGCCGCTTCGATGGCGTCATCCTCGGCCAGCACCGCACAGCCTGCCGGAACATCGCCTTCCTGCAAGGTCGCCAGCCTTGCCGGGGTGCCAATCAGCATCACCGAGCCGCTATCGGCAAGGATATGGCGCACCTGCGCATGCTTGAGCAGCGGGTTCACCGGAACATGGACGAGGCCCGCGCGCGCTGCCGCCAGCGGCATCAGGCAGGTGAGCTCGCCCTTGGCTGCCCAGGTCGCCACGCGCGCGCCCTTTTCGGGCACCTGCGAAGCGAGCCAACCCGCCAGATGCAACAAACGACTTCTTAATTCCTGATAACTAAGGCTCGCATGGCGCAGCACCAGCGCAGGCGCACTGTCCTCGCCAAACCCGGCAAGATGATCGAGCGGTCGGATCGGTGGAAAGGGTGCGCTGCGCATGACTGCCAGGAGGCTCCAGTTAGGATACGGTGAGTTGATCGCGATCGAATATCACGCTGATCTTAAAGAAGTGCAATTGGATGCATGGCTCGCCTCGCTGTTGTCCCCGGCGCAGCAGCAGGCTCCGTTCGATCGCCTCGACTGGATGCGTGGCCTCGCCACAGCTTGCAGGCTCGAGCCCATGGTTGTCGCCGCGCGCAACGATCACTCGCTCGTCGTCCTGCCGCTGAGCAAGGGCGCAGACCAGCTTGTCGGCCTCTCGAACTATTACACCTTCCGCTATCGCCCGCTGATCGACCCGGACAGTGCTGACGCGCGCCAGCTGCTCGAAGCACTTGCCCGCGATCTCGCGAGCCGCACCCACCGCATCACCCTGACCAGCGTTCCAGACGAGGATGGCAGCGCCACGTTGCTGGAACAGGTATTCCACGACGCCGGCTGGACGGTACTGCGCGAACAGTGCGACTGGAACCATGTCCTGCACGTCCGCGGCAGGTGCTGGGCCGAATATTCCGCCAGCCTTCCCGGCAAGCTGCGCAGCACGATAAAGCGCAAATCCGGGAAGTTGGAGTACCACGTACTCAGCCGCTTCGACGATCTGGTCTGGGCACAGTACGATTCCATCTATCGCGAGAGCTGGAAGCCGGAAGAAGGCTCCATGGCCTTCCTGCGCCAGTTTGCCGAGACCGAAGGCGAGGCCGGGCGCCTGCGCATGGGTGTGGCCTACGCCGAGGGCGTGCCGGGCGCCGCGCAGATATGGACCATCGAAGGAGGCACGGCCTTCATCCACAAACTTGCCTATCGCGAGAGTGCCAAGGCGATGTCGCCCGGAACCGTGCTGTCGGCCGCCATGTTCGAGCGTGCGTTGGATACCGACAAGGTCACCATGGTCGACTATGGCATTGGCGATGATTCCTACAAGCGCGACTGGATGGAGGAGGTCCGCCCGCGCTACCGGCTGGACATGTTCCGCCCCGGCAGCCCGCGCAACTGGATCGCGGTTGCCAAGTCGTCGCTCGCGCGTCTTGCCGGAAAAGGACAGCACGGCTAAGGCCCCGCTCAACCATAAGATCAATGGACCGAAAGACAGGGATGGACAACCAGACCGACCAGCTACTGCGCCGGATACTCACTGACGTGCTTGGCCTGAAAGATGGCCTCGCCGACGCTTTCACTGCCGAGACCGGGCTTTTTGGCCATTTTCCGGAACTCGATTCGATGGCTGTCGCGGGTCTGCTCACCGAAATGGAAGACCGGCTCGACATCCTCATCGAGGATGAAGACATCGACGGCGAAATGCTCGAAACCTATGGCGGCCTGCTCGCCTTTGCCGAGGCCAAGCGCGCAGGGTCGTGACCCCGCTCGGCTGGCCCTGCCCCCTGCCCAACGGCGAGAGCTCTGAGGAATACGCTCTCGCTTTCGATCATGGGCGCGAGCAGCGGCTGCTCATAATCCCCGCCCTGTTCGACGAGATGAACCGCATGAGGCGGTTCACCGTCGAGGTAATGCGCCGGCTCGATGCTTCCGGGATCGACTGCGTGCTTCCCGACCTGCCCGGCACCAACGAGAGCCTTGCTCCGCTGGAGGCGCAGAGCCTCGGCTCATGGCAGGCCGCGATGAGGGCAGCCTCCGCGCATTTTCGCGCAACCCACGTTCTGGCCATTCGCGGCGGCGCGATGCTGGTTCCCGAAAGTCTTCCCGGCTGGCTCTATGCACCAGCCAAGGGAAGCGGGATCCTGCGCCAGATGCTGCGCGCCCGCACGCTCGCCAGCAAGGAAGCGGGCCGTGAGGAAAAGCGCGAGGATCTGGTTTCGCTGGCGCTATCCGAATGAATTGAACTGGCGGGGTATCGGATCGGCCCGCAGCTGTTCGCCGATCTGGAAGAAGCCGATGCCGGACCGGGAGAAGGCCTGAGCGTCATCGAACAGTCCATGCTGGGCGGACCGGGCCTGTGGCTGCGCGCCGAACCGGGCGAATCGCGCGAACAGGCGGATGCTGACCGGGCAGGTTTCGTTAGGCAAGCTGTTCGGCAGCCTGATCGGGGCGCTCCGCCCTTCCGCGCCTCCCTCATCGCTGGCGCAGGATATTGCCGCGGGCATCGCCGATTTTCCGGGCGACGTTACCTTCCTGATCGCCGAGCGCGACCGAACCGGAAAGGCCTTCCTCGCGGGCTGGGACAAGGCCGACCCGCGTATCCGGCCCTGCCCCGATGCAACCCACGCCTATGTCGAGCCGCACGCGCGCGAGTGGCTGGAGGCGCGGCTGGTGGAGGTGTTGCGGGGTTGAGACCTATTCCGCCGCGACTTTCTTCGCTTCCGCAAACTCGCGCTCAGCCAGATAGCGCTCGGCATCGAGCGCGGCCATGCAGCCCGTGCCTGCCGCAGTCACGGCCTGGCGATAGGTGTGGTCCATCACGTCGCCGCAGGCGAACACGCCGGGAATCCCGGTCTTGGGCGTGCCCGGCTCGACCACGAGATAGCCGCCCGCGTCGATTTCAAGCTTGCCCTTGAACAGTTCGGTCGAAGGAGCATGGCCGATGGCGACAAACGCGCCCTCGGTGGCGAATGTGCTTTCCTCGCCCGTCTGCGTGTCAACCAGCCGCAGCGACGCAAGAGCGCCGTCCGCCCCCGCATCGAAGCCCGCTACGTTCTTGTTCCACAGCACCGAGATCTTCGGGTTGACGAACAGCCGGTCCTGCAGGATCTTTTCCGCGCGCAGCGAATCGCGCCGGTGGATCAGGGTCACATCATCGGAATGGTTGGTAAGGTAGAGCGCCTCTTCCACCGCCGTGTTGCCGCCGCCGATCACCGCAACCTTCTTGCCGCGAAAGAAGAAGCCGTCGCAGGTCGCGCAAGCGGATACACCCTTGCCACCAAGTTCCTGCTCGCCGGGAACGCCAAGCCACTTGGCCTGCGCCCCGGTTGCGATCACGAGCGTATCGCCTTCGTAAATGTCACCGCCGTCGCCGGTGGCGATGAACTTCGGGCCGGAGAGATCGACCGAGGTGATCGTGTCCCACATCATCCGGGTGCCGACGTGCTCGGCCTGCGCCTGCATTTCCTCCATCAGCCACGGCCCCTGGATCACGTCGCGAAAGCCGGGATAGTTCTCGACATCGGTGGTGATGGTCAGCTGCCCGCCCGGCTGCAGCCCCTGCACCACGATCGGCTCCATGCCCGCGCGCGCGCCATAGATCGCGGCGGAAAGCCCGGCCGGGCCGGAACCGATGATCAGCATTCTGGTCGTATGTGTCGCCATTTTGGTCTCCGCAGGCGAGCGAGATGGGGCTTGCTGCCGCCTTCGCCAGATAGAATCATTTCGCCTGCGCCAATTGACGGTTTCGGGTCGGATGCGCAATGGCCAGGGATCAGAAGCCCTGAAGCGCAGGGCCGTGGCTCGCGCCAGAAGGGCGCAGGGCCAGAAGTGAGGACAGGCGAATAGCGGGACTATTTGCAAACCGAACGACGAAGCCATGCGCCCTTATGCCCGAGTCCGCAGGATGGCCGTTTGCGGGCGAACTGCATCGTCAAAGCGCTTGATCGGGGTATCTGCCCCGCACCGCGCGCTTTTCCTTGCATTTCATCCCGCAAACAGGCCACCACGGCTAATGCGATTGAAGGATTCTGATCCCCTACCATGACTTTGCACGGCCCGACATCGAACACTTATTATTCGCAGCGCCTGCGGCTCCACTACGTCGACTGGGGCAACCCGGATGCTCCGCCGCTGATCCTCCAGCACGGCGGGCGCGACCATTGTCGCAGCTGGGACTGGGTGGCCGAGGAACTTTGCAAGGACTGGCACGTGATCTGTCCGGACCTGCGCGGCCACGGCGACAGCGCCTGGTCGCCCGAGGGGCACTATTCGATCGACGCCCATGTCTATGATTTTGCGCAGCTGATCCACGCGCTCGACTATGATCGGGTGACGCTGATCGGCCATTCGCTGGGCGGAAACATCTGTTCGCGCTTCGCCGGCCTCTATCCCGACAAGGTCATCAAGTTCGTCAATATCGAGGGGCTGGGCATGACCGCGCAAACCGTCGCCTCGATGCCAGAGCGCGGATCGCCCGAACGCCTCCGGATGTGGATAGAGGACAAGCGCAAGGCCGCGGGCCGCCTGCCCAAGCGCTATCCCTCGCTCGAGGCGGCCTATACCCGGATGAAGGCTGAAAACAGCCATCTTTCTGACGAGCAGGCGCGCCACCTCACCATTCATGGCGCCAACCGCAACGAGGACGGCACCTTCAGCTGGAAGTTCGACAATTACCTAAACGTCTGGTCGGCAAACGACATGCCTGTCGAATCGATCCGGACCTTGTGGCGCTCTATCACCTGCCCGATGCTGATGTTGTGGGGCCTGATGAGCTTCATGCCCAGCCCCAGCCTCGACGGCCGGATGGAGCTGTTCCAGGACGCAGAGCTGATCGAATACGAAAACGCCGGTCACTGGCTGCACCACGACGAGTTCGATCGGTTCATGGCCGACGTGAAGGCGTTTATCTAACCTTCCGCAATCGCCGCGCGCAGTTTCTCGCGCGCCGCCTCGTCGAGTCCAAGGGCGTCGGCCAGCCAGCCATCGATCGACCCGTGCCGGCCTTCGATGGCGGCAAAGGCGGCTTCAAGGTAATCTGCCTCCACGCCCATGATCTTGCGCGCGGCCTCGTCGCTGATGTCGCCATTCACGCCTCGCACGGTTTCCATCCCCGCCCTGATCCGCGCCTCGCTGTCGCCTGCGGTGTTGGTCAACAGGTAATCGGCCATCACGTCGTCGCGATGGACGCCTGCCGCAAGCTGGATGGCGGCAACGGCAATGCCGGTGCGGTCCTTGCCTGCCATGCAGTTGATCAGGCTCGGCCCGTCGCCCTGCATCAGCGCCTCGGCATGGCCCCGCGTCATCGCCACCAATTCCGGGCGAAAAGCGATGCGCGTGTAGGTATCGGTCATCATCTCGTGGACGTAGGCCGCGTCGCGCGCCCCTGCAAAACCATGAGCCGCCTCGATATGCGGAGCGAACTTGGGTCGGTCGGGATCGGCAGAGTAGACGATCTCGGCGGTGAAGCCCTGGGGCCTGCGGCACGGATACAGGTCCCGCTCCTTCGAGGTTCGTAGGTCGAACACCGAGCCAAGGCCCAGCCCGGCGATCCTCTCCATATCCGCGTCGCTCGCACCAGCATGCTGGCCCGAACGCCACAACAGGCCGCGTTTCAGCTTCCCGCCGCCAGTCAGGGCATAGCCGCCATAGTCGCGGAAATTGTGGATCCCCTGCATGGGGATCACGCGCCAGTCGTCCAAGGTTTGGTCATTTGCCATAGTCCGGATCGCCTAATCGAATCGGGCTTCGCGGTCAAAGCTGCTTAAAGGGCCTTGCATTTGCGCACACTTCGCGGAACGCAGGAACAAACCACGGGAAAGGATTCGCGGATGAAATCGATAGACTTCGACAAGATGGCGGAAGGCCTGCGCAACTGGGGCCGCTGGGGTCCGGAAGACCAGCGCGGCACGCTCAACCACATCGATCCGGCGGCGCTCTGCCGCGCTGCGGCCGAAGTCAAGCAAGGCAAGATGTTCAACCTCGGCATCGCCTTCGACGAGAATGGCCCCCAGTTCGGCGGCTTTCGCTTCAATCCGATGAAATACATGACCGCGATGGACCAGACGATGAGCGATGTGCACACGCGCAGCCGCTTCAACGACGACGTGATCCACATGCCGCTGCAATGCGCGACCCAGTGGGATGCGTTCAGCCACGTCCATTACGACGGCCAGTTCTACAACGGCTTTTCCGTGCACGAACACCTGAGCACCAACGGCGCGACCCGCTGCGGCGTGGAGCACATGGCCAAGCCGGGCATCGCCTCGCGCGGGGTGCTGCTCGACATCGCCAAGTTGCGGGGCGTCGAAATCCTGCCCGGCGACTATGCGATCAAACCGGACGATCTGAACGAGGCCTGTGAGGCCCAGGGCGTCTCCATCCTGCCCGGCGACATCGTCGCAGTGCGCACCGGCCAGATAGGCAACCTCACGCGCGGCAGCCGCGAACAGTTCTTCTCGGGCCAGCCGGGCTGCCACCACACCTGCGCCGAATGGCTCTTCGAGAAGAGCGCGGCGGCGATCTGTGCGGACAATGTCGCGGTAGAGGTGATGAACGAGGAGACATTCGGCAACCACGAGATCTTCCTGCCGATGCACATGCTGTGCCTGCGCGACATGGGCCTGCCATTCGGCGAGCTGTTCGATTTCGACGCGCTGGCCGCCGATTGTGCAGCAGACGGACAGTACACCTTCATGCTGTGCGCGCCGCCGCTCAACATCACCCGCGCCGTCGGCTCACCGATCAATCCTATCGCGATGAAGTGAGCCTTACGCTCCAGGGGCGAGTCGCCGTGGTTACGGGCGCGGGACGCGGAATTGGCCGCGAAACCGCGCTCGCGCTTGCCCGACGCGGAGCAAGCGTGCTGGTCAACGACTACGGCGGCGGTGCTTCGGCGGCCAAGCCCGGCGGAATCGAGGTGGCGCAGGCCGTCGTCGAGGAAATCCGGGCGCTGGGAAGCAAAGCGCAGGCAGATGCGACGATGGTCGGGACTGCGAAGGCAGCGCAGGCCCTCGTCGATGCCGCAATGGTCGCGTTCGGCAGAATCGACATTCTCGTCAACAATGCGGGGGGCAACATAACCACCGGCGTCGAACA
>JAURNJ010000102.1 GCA_030830245.1 Novosphingobium sp.
CGGCGGCCAAGGCGCTGGAAAGCAAGGCCGCGCCCGTCGTCTACCGCCTGCACGAGCCGCCGGGCCGGGAAAAGCTGGTTGCCCTGAAGGATTACCTCGCGACGTTCGGGCGCAATCTGGCTATGGGGCAGGTGATAACGCCGGGCCTGTTCAACCGGATGCTCAAGGACGTGTCCGACGAGGGCGAGCGGATGCTCATCATGGAAGCAGTGCTGCGCAGTCAGACCCAGGCCTATTACGGGCCGCGCAACATGGGGCATTTTGGCCTCGCGCTTGGCTCCTACGCGCATTTCACCTCACCAATCCGCCGCTATTCGGACCTTCTGGTCCATCGCGCGCTGGTCGATGCCTATGGGCTGGAGCAGCCAGCACCCAGTCCACCCATTCCCAGCGCCTCTGGCCTGTCGGACCGTGACCGCGACGATCTTGGCAAGATCAGCGAGGCGATCAGCGACAGCGAACGCCGGGCCATGGCGGCGGAACGCGAGACCATCGATCGCTATGTCGCGGCATGGTTATCCGCACGCGTTGGCGAAGTCTTCGAGACACGCATCACCGGAGTGCAGAAGTTCGGCTTTTTCGCGACCATTGTAGGCCTTGGGGGGGACGGTCTGGTACCCGTCTCCACTCTCGGAGCGGAGCGTTTCGACTACATCGAGAAGGCGCAAGTGCTTGAAGGCGAGCAAAGCGGCACGCGCTATGCCATCGGCGATCGGCTACGCCTGCGCCTTGCAGAGGCCAATCCGCTGACCGGGGCGCTCAAGTTCGAACTGGAGGAAGGCGGCAGCGCTACGGTCGAGCCTCGCGGCGCGCCTTTGCCGCTGAAAAAGCGCGGGAAACACATGGTCGGGCAGCGTGGGCGCCCATCGAATATCCGCCATCAGGGGCGCAAGAAGCGCTAGCTCAGCCTCTCGATCTCGTCTTGCGAGAGCGAGCCGGGAATCACGAAAACGGGGCAAGGCAGTTGCCCCGCCTGCGCGCCGGTGAAGTGGCTGACCAGCGGGCCGGGCCCGCCTTCCTTGGCCGCACCCAACACCAGTGCGGAAACTTCCATATGCTCGGCGAGGTATTCGCGCACGATCTTTATGCCTTCGCCCACTTTCACCGCAATCGTGGGCATGGCGAGGCCCTCGGACATCAGCCCGCTGGCGGCGGCGGTTACCAGCGTTTCTGCCCGCACGCGGGCCTCTTCCTCGATGGTCGCCTGCACGGCTGCGAAGGCGCTGAATTCCTGCGGCGGGACCAGCGCCAGCAGGTGCAGACCGCCCCCGGTCTTGGCGGCACGGCGCGAAGCAAACCGCAAGGCAACCAGAGCCTCTTCGGTTTCGTCGATGATGACCAGATAAACACGCATGGCGCTTTCCCCCGGCAGGTCGTATCCGCTACAAACGCCAACGGCGCAAGCCATGCGATTCATTGCCCTCGGCTTGCCACAGGGCGCTGAATTGGCGATGGCGCGCACAACGTCCATACCAAGGGAAAGCCGACCCTCCATGCCCACCGAAATCAAGATGCCGGCGCTCTCGCCAACGATGGAAGAAGGCAAGCTCGCAAAGTGGCTGGTGAAGGAAGGCGACGAAGTGTCATCGGGCGACATCCTTGCCGAGATCGAGACCGACAAGGCGACGATGGAGTTTGAGGCAGTGGACGAGGGCACGATCCTTTCCATTGCCATTCCGGAAGGTGCCGAAGGGGTGAAAGTGGGCACGGTCATCGCGATCCTGAAGAGCGATGACGAAGGAGGAGACGCTCCGGCCGAAGTGCCAACGAAGGAGCCTGTGTCCGCCAAGGCACCCGCAGCGGCGCAAGCCAGCCAGGCACCTGCGCCGGTTGCCAAGGCCGCACCCCAGCAGCGGGAGGGCCGGATTGTCGCCTCTCCGCTGGCCAAACGTCTCGCCACGGAGAGGGGCGTCGATTTGGATGCCGTCATCGGCAGCGGGCCGCACGGACGCATTATCAAGGCCGACGTGAAAGGCGCGCAGGCCGGAACGGCGAAGCCAGCCGTTGTACCTGCCGTTGCCCCCGCGGCGCCCGCTCCTGCCGCCGCGCCGGCCGCTGTGCTCGCCGAAATGGCTGCCGAGACTCGCGCCTTGCTTGACGATCGCGTCCCGCACACGGTCGAGAAGCTCTCCGGCATGCGCAAGACGATCGCTCGGCGGCTTAGCCAGTCGATGCAGGAGGCTCCGCATATCTACCTCACCGTCGATGTGCGGCTCGACAAGCTGTTGGCGATGCGCGCCGAAGTGAACGCATCGCTGGAGCCGCGCGGCATCAAGCTTTCGGTCAACGACCTGCTGATCAAGGCGCTGGGCCGCGCGCTGATCGATGTGCCCGAATGCAATGTGACTTTCGCGGGCAACGAGTTGATCCGCTACAGCAGGGCCGACATTTCCATGGCAGTAAGCATCCCGGGCGGCCTCATCACCCCGATCGTCAGCGACGCCAGCGGTAAATCGCTTTCCGGAATCGCGACTACGACCAAGGACCTGATCGAGCGCGCGCAGGGCGGCAAGCTCTCGCCACAAGAATACCAGGGCGGCACCGCCTCGATCTCGAACATGGGCATGGTGGGGATCAAGCAGTTCACTGCCGTTATCAACCCGCCGCAATCGACTGGCCCCTATTGCCCTCTCGACGGGCAGAGGGCAGCCTTGGTGGAGAGAGGGCAGGCGCGGGGCCGGGGTCGCACGCGCGCACCCGATACGCCGCCTTGACATTCCTCCGGTCGCTTCTCATTATCCGCCAGCTTTTCGGGCGGCCTATCGCCCGTGGGGCATCCCGACACCCAAATTCTACGCGATCTCGCTTCCGATCGCGCTCGGGACGAAACACGTGGGGCCGTAGCTCAGTTGGGAGAGCGCGTCGTTCGCAA
>JAURNJ010000103.1 GCA_030830245.1 Novosphingobium sp.
TATGCCACCAAGGACAATCCCGAATACGGCAAGGAGGCGGTAACGCCAATGAGCCTCCAAAGCGCAGACAGGTTGCTGGTTCCTGTCTCGAAGGCGCTATGCGGAATTGCCGAGGTTGGCGGGCGAATCGACACCTTTTACCAGGGCGCCGAAATCGTCATGGTGCAGCACAATGGCGAACTCTACTGGAAGGCGCAGATAGCGAACCCTTCGCCGGGCAGCGGCGTGACCATGGCAGTTCGCTGCATCGCGCGCGATCAGCGTTGAGGTCAGGGGGCTGCCCGGACAGGATCAGTCGACGTCTTCTAGCACTTCGGCGCGGAACACTTCGCCGATCTTCTTGCCGTCCTCGAAGTATCCCAGGCCATAGTCGCCCTGGATGGTGGATCGGATGGTGTGCCGCTCGTATTTCGGATCGCAGCCCTCGACCGCGTGGAGCATGCGGTGATTGTCCCAGATCAGCATGTCGGTCGGTGACCAGTCGTGCCAGTAGGCGCTGGTGCCATCGCCCATCTTGTTGATCTGCTGGCAGACATCGTCGAGCAGCTTGTCGCCCTCGGCATCCTCGTGATGTTCGAGGCCCCACGCCATCCATGAGCCGACGTGGATGACCTTTTCGCCGCTTTCGCGGGTCCACACCGCCGGATGCATCGCGCGCGGGAATATCGCGACTTCCTTGAGCAGTTGCACGGCCATGGGCATGTCGCCGCTGGCAAGCTCGAAATTGACGCCAAAGCGCATCCGGGACAGGCGGGTGTCGAGCGTGTAGATGACGTTCTTGCCTTCGATCCTGTCGCGCAGGTCTTTCGGGAATTGGCGGTAGCATTCGATGCCATCCATGAAGCCGGTCCGGCCCTTTTCGGGCGGAACCACCGCGCAACGAAGCACGCCCGCGTAGTTCAGTTCGTCGTTGTAGCAATGGTCGAAATGCCAGGGCGAATACCGGGTAAGGACTTGGCCGTCGATTTTCACCAGACCACCTGAATAGTCGCCGCCGTTGTCATTGGGGTCGTAATGCATGTCGATGACGCCATCGGCATCATCGCCGGTTTCCTCGTCGCGCGGCGTGGTCTTGGTGGGATGGTCCTTCAACGGGCCGAACACCTTGCTGAGCGCCACCTGCATCTTGGCGGTGGGTTCCATGTCCTTGAACACCAGCAGGCCGCGTTCCTTGAACAGGTCTCGCAGGCGCTGGCGCGCATCCTCGTCTGCCAGCACATCCCAGGTAACGCCGCGCACGTTCGATCCGAAGCTGAGGTCGTCACGCAGATTTTCGACGGTAAAACTGGCCATGGCTCTATCCTGTCCTTCATCGCGCCTTCGCGGGCGCTTCTTTGGCCGTGATTATCTCATTGCCATGTTGTCATGTCCAGATGCACCACGAAGAGTGCCGACAGGGGCAATCGAAGCCGCGTGACCGGACGCCGCCGACCGCGCTTGCCGCTCAGTTCGGATAGGCCGCGCGCAGCGCCTTCTTGTCGGGCTTACCCACCGGCGTTTGCGGGATCGCGTCCACGAACACAACTGACTTTGGCGCCTGATACGACCCCTTGGCCTGCGCCACGGCGGCGATCAGATCGTCCTCTGCCACCTCCTGTCCCGGCTTGGTGACGACGACCGCCTTGACCGCTTCGCCCCACTTGTCGTGCGGCACGCCGATTACTGCCACCTCGGCTACGGCAGGGTGGGCGGCGATGACCATCTCGACCTCGCGCGGATAGATGTTGAATCCGCCAGAAACGATCATGTCCTTCACCCGGTCGACGATGCGCAGGAACCCGTTCGGATCGCGCACGGCGACGTCGCCGGTGTGCAGCCAGCCGCCCTTGAACACCTCCTTGTTCAGTTCCTCGTCGAGATAGCCGTTCATCACCAGCGGGCCCTGGACAACAATCTCGCCCGGCTCGCCGTCGGGCACTTCGTTGCCGTCGGCATCGTGCAGTTCGAGCCGGACGTAGGGGCAGGGCAGTCCGCAGCTCGCCAGCCGGTTCATGTCGTTGATGTCATGGTCGGCCTTGCGGAAATAGGTGAGCACCATCGGCGCTTCGGCCTGACCATAGAATTGGGCAAAGACGGGGCCGATCCGCTCGATCGCTTCCTTGAGGCGCACCGGATTCATCAGCGAGGCGCCGTAGAACACCGTTTCGAGGCTGGAGAGATCGAACTCGTCGAAGCGCGGATGATCGAGCAGCGCATAGATCATCGTCGGCACCAGCATCATGCAGTTGATCCTGTAATCCTGGATGCTTTGCAGCACCTGCAACGGATCGAACCTGGGCAGGATCAGGAACGTGCCGCCCTTCAGCAAGGCGGGCATGAACATGGTGCCGCCCGCATGGGTGAGCGGAGCGCAGGACAGGATCTGCGGTGGTGACGGCCATTCCCACTCCGCTTGGATGATCATCGCGCATTGCTGGCCGGAACGGGCAGCGGAAGGGATCGCCTTTGGCTTGCCTGTGGTTCCGCCCGAATAGGAGCGCCTGCCGATATGGTCCCCGTCGATCACTGGCGGCACGAGCTTTTTCGGCTCGAACGAAGCGGCCAGCTTGCGGATGTCGGGCGCGATTTCGCTGGGGCCGACCGATAGCAGGGTGATCCCCGGCTCTGCCGCCTTGATGTCGGCAGCGGCCTTTTCGAAGCGCTCGGCCTCGAAGATCAGGACATTCACCCCCGCATCGCGCACGATGGTGAGCTGGTCGGCAAGGCTGCTCATCGCGTGGATCGGCACCATGAGCGTGGGGATCATCGAGGTCGCGTGGCCGATGTGCAGGGTCTCGGGCAGGTTGGAAGCCAGCATCGAGACGCAGCTTTGCGAAGTGACGCCCACGCTCTCCAGCGCCTGAATGTAGCGGCTGGTCTCGTCGCGCATGTCGCGCACCGTCAGGGTGGGACCATCAAGCTGTCGCAGCAGCGCAATGTCCGGATAATTGTTGAGCGCATTGGCCAGAACGTCCGCGCCATAGAGCGGGCGGTGCAGGTTCGGGTAATTCACGGTCTTGTCTCTCCCTCGCGGATCGCGCCGCAGATAAGCGCAAGCGAGAGCCCGTGTCACCCGTCAGCGAAGATCAGCGCGGGAATTTCCAGCCGCCGCTTGAGCGCCTGGACGAACGAGGCCGCATCGTGACCGTCGACGACCCGGTGATCGCACGAGATCGACAGGTTCATCATCTTGCGTATCTTTATGCCCCCGTCGATCACGACAGGCCGCTCCTCGATCTTGTTGGGGCCGATGATGCAGACCTCGGGCATGTTGAGGATCGGCGTCGCGGCTATTCCGCCGAGCTTGCCCAGCGAGCTGATCGTGATGGTCGAGCCTTGCAGCTTGTCGCGCGCGATCCTGCCCGAACGTGCCGCCGTCGCGAGTTCGGCAATTTCCCGAGCGAGGTCGGCTAGATCGTTGTCCTGCGCATCGCGCAGCACCGGCACCATCAGCCCCGCATCGGTCTGCGTCGCGACCCCCATGTGGACCGCGCCAAAGCGGCGGACCATGTCCTTGTCGTCATAGTAGTGCGCGTTGAGCTGCGGATATTTGGGCAGGGTGCGGCACACCGCCGCGATCATCAGTGGCAGCGCGCTCAGCTTTTGCGCATTGCCCGCTTCGTTCAGCTCGGTGCGCAATCGCTCAAACTCGGTCATGTCGATTTCCTCGACATAGGTGAAATGCGGGATGCGGCGCTTTGCTTCCTCCATTCTGCGGGTAATGGCGCGGCGCATGCCGATCACGGGAACTTCGCTGTCGATCAGGCCGCTGGCGGCAGATGCAGGAGAAGGGGCCGTCGCCGCTTCGCCGATCAAGAACCTGTCGAGATCGGTGTTGAGTACGCGCGGGCCGGAATGGGGCACAGAAGCGAGATTGACGCCCAGATCGCGGGCGCGGCGGCGGACCAGCGGACTGGCAAGCACCTTGCCGCTCGGTTGGGTCGGCGAGGCCGGTGGAGATGGCGGGGGAGATGGCGGGGGAGATGTGACGGGCGAAGGCCGGGGCGCGGGCGTCGGCTGTTCCTGCGTTGGCGCGGGCTCCGGCGCGGCGGCTTGCGCTCCCACTTCGCCTTCGGTCTCGATTTCCAGGATCGTCGAGCCCACACGGATCGCTTCGCCGATCTCGCCCAGCCGCGCCACGATCCTGCCCGAAACGGGGGTTTCCAGTTCGACCGTTGCCTTGTCGGTCATGAAGGCGACGACCGGCTGGTCTTCGCGCACCGTGTCGCCGACATCGACCAGCCACTCAGTCAGTTCGGCCTCGGCAATGCCTTCGCCGATGTCCGAAAGCTTGAACTGGAAGCGGCCCATCAGGCTTCTGCCTTCATCAATCTTTCCAGCGCTTCGCCGATGCGGA
>JAURNJ010000012.1 GCA_030830245.1 Novosphingobium sp.
ACCATGTACATGATCGAGTGGATCGCATCGCGCATCTGGTCGGTATAGTTGATGATCGCACCACCCGGCCCGCTTTCGGGGCGAAGGTCCGGGCGACCCGTCGCGGTGTGCAGCGTCAAGACAATGCCGAGGCGCTGCGCGGCGTCGAACACCGGATCCCATGCCTCGCTGTTGTAGAACGGCACGCCCTCGGGGATGTTGCTGGGTAGCATCGCGGCGGTGAAGCCCTTCTTCGCGAGGCGTTCCATCTCGGCCACAGTATGCGCGAAATTGCGCACCGGCAGCAGGCCGCAGCGCACGAAGCGTTCAAGGTGGCCTGCGAAAAAGCCGTCGTTCCAGTCGTTATAGACCTGGGTAGAGGCATATTCGGTGTCCTCGTCCTCGATCAGGTAATTGAGCATGCCGGTGGTCGGAAAGACGATCTCGGCGTCGATCCCCTCGAACTCCATATCGGCAATGCGGGCATCGAGATCGGTTGCCCCCTTGATATTGGGCCGGCCATTGTTGGCGGGATCGTTCTCGTCGGTGGTCGTCTCACGGCGCAGCGGGAAGCGATGGACCAGCTTCTCCCCGGCATAAGTGATGATGTGGCTGTCGGTGCGCCGGGTGTGGATGCCAAACTGGCGCATCGAGGCTGGCAGGGCGTCGGCCCACAGGTCCTTGGGTTCGCGAAGGTGGCCGTCGCCACTGAATACGAAGCGTTGCATGGTCATCTACCTTTCCTAGCGTATCGTCTCGAACCCTGCCGCCTTGCGGTCCCAGGTTGCCGGGGTGACGCCGCGTTCGCGCAGCTGGTATTTCTGCACCTTGTTGGTGGGAGTATAGGGCAGCGAGTCCACGAATTCGATATAGCGCGGCACGAAGTAATAGGGCGCGGTGTCGTTGACGAAGCGCGCCAGGTCCTCGTGCGAGACGCTCTGGCCCTGCTTGAGGATGACGTTGGCGGCCAGTTCATCTTCCGCGTCGAGGTCTTCGGACTTGATGCCGAACACCGCCACCTCGACGACTGCCGGATGGGCGCGGATTGCCTGCTCGACTTCCATCGTCGAGATGTTGCGACCGGCAAGGCGCACCGCGTCCTTCTTGCGATCGACGAAGTAGTAGTCGCCATCGGCGTCCTGACGGCCAAGATCGCCCATCTTGTACCAGCCATCGGGGGTGAAGGCGCTCGCCATCGCCTCCGGGTTCTCGAAATAGCCCTCGAACATGATGTGCGGCTTCTTGGGCTTCAGCGCGAATTCGCCGACCTCGCCCTGGGGCACGTCGTTTCCGTCGTCGTCGATCAGGCGCAGGTCGACTAGCGGCGTCACCTTGCCGAGCACGCCCGGCTTCGGGCTAGGCAGGATAGTCGGATCGCGGCTGATGACATTGCCGATCTCGCTCTGGCCAAAGCCCTGGGCGAGCCGCTCGATCCCGAAGCGCTTGGCGAAGGCCGCGATGATGTCGTCGGGCATGGGCGTCATTCCGGCGGAACGGACGGGGTTGTCGGCGTCGTCGGGTCGTTCGGGCAGCTTCCACAGGTAGATATGCATGGCGCCCAGCGTGAAGGTCTGGGTCGCGTTGTAATAGCGCGTGCGGTCCCAGAAATTGCTCGCCGAAAAGGTCGGATCGCTGGCGCAGCCGATGCCTTCGAACAGGGCGCGGAAGATGGTCATCATCCACGATGCGCTGTTGTAGAGCGGCAGGACGTTGTAGGTCACGTCGCCCGGGATTGTCGCATAGCGGGCGGCGATGCGCTCGGCCGTATGCACCCACACGTTGTGGCTCTGCATCACGCCCTTGGACTTGCCGGTGGTGCCCGAGGTCCACAGCACGGCATTCACATCGCCATAGTCGATGAAGCTCATGTCGTGCGGCGCATCCGGGAATGACTTGAGAAAGTCGAACGGCTTCGCGCCCGGCGGCAGCGGATTGTCGCCAAGATCGCGCAGGACAAGGTGATCGTGCGGCACCCGATCGATCACTTCGGCGAGGCGCGGCCACAGGCGGGTGTCCGAAACGATGACCTTGGGCTTGGAGTCGGCAAGCGTCGATTGCAGCCATTCGCCCTTGTATTCGGCGTTGATCGGTATCCACACCGCGCCAAGGCGGCTGACCGCAAGCGTCAGGAAGATCACGTCGAGCGCGGAATTGGCGAAGAAGGCAACCCTGTCGCCTCTGCCAACTCCTAGATCGGCAAGGCCGCGCGCGATGGAATTCACCATCCGGTCGGTCTCGGCGAAGGTGTACCGCGTCTCGTCGTTCATCAGGTAGACGTTGTCGCCCACCGCCTCTGCTTGCATCTGCAGGATGCGACCGAGGTTTCGGTCCTTTGTATTGCTCAGGTCCAGATGGTTCATGCCTCTTCCCGTCAGTCTGTCATGTTTGGAGCGAAGAGCGGGGCGATGATCCCCGTCTCAAGCGCTGGATAACCAATGTCTGCAAAGCGCACTTCGACCGGCATGCCGATATGCAGGGATGCAGGATCGCAATCGATCAGCCGGGTGACGAAGCGAGTCAAGCGATCCTCGTCGATCAGGACGATGGCCGAAACGTAAGACGCGATCGGGGCGAGCGGCTTGTGCAGCGCGCGCTTGACCACGGCCCAGGAAAACAGGGTGGCCCGACCCGACAGGGGCGTCCATGCGATGTCGCGGCCATGGCACTGCCTGCACTCGCCCCTGGGATACCAGTCGAATCTGCCGCACGACTGGCAACGCGGCAGGGCAAATTCCTGGCGTGCCGCCGCCTGCCACAGGGGCGCGGTCGGGCCGTGGGTCAGGTCGGGAAGCGGGAAGTTCTTGCGGTCCGCCATCATCCCCTCCGCATCACAAGGGTTCCGGCATCGACGCCGGAAAAGCCGCCGTAGACCGCAACCTGTGCATCGCGGACCTGGTTTGCCGCCTCGCCGCGCAGCTGGCGGACCAACTCGACGACATGGTTGATGCCAAGCAGGTAAGCATGGCTGAGCATGCCGCCGTGGGTGTTGAAAGGCAGCCCGCCCTTCGCGCGGCCGCGATCGAACGCGAGCCGGTCGCCTTCGACGAAACGCCCGGCCTCGCCCTTGGGGCAGAAGCCAAGGTCCTCGATCGCCATCAGGGCAACGATGGTGAAAGGATCATAGACCGCGAGCACATCCACATCAGCCGGTGTCAGCCCCGCCATGGCGAACGCTCCGGGTGCGCTCATCCGGTGCGGGGTGGAGGCAAATTCGGGCTCCATGGCGAAATGGATGCCCTCGATGGCCCCGGCATAGCCGACACCCTCGACAATCACTGGCGGCTTGGGAAAGTCCCGCGCGCGATCTGCCGTGGTCATCACATAGGCGCAGGCGCCATCGGAGATCAGGCAGCAATCCTCGATGCGCAGCGGATCGATGAAGGGTTCTCGCGCCAAATACTGGTCCAGCGAGAGCGTCTTGTGGCGCATCACCGCGCCGGGATGGCCGTTGGCATGACGACGCGAGGCAACCGCGATTGCCCCCAGTTGTTCGGGGGTCGTGCCGTACTGCTCGAAGTGCCGACGCGCGACATGGGCGAAATAGACCGGCTGCGGGATGAAACCGAAAGGCACTTCCGCGTTCGATTTGATCGCCTCTGCAAGATGCGCGGTGGCGGGGCCACCCGAGTCCGCCGCGTTCTGGCTCGCCCAGTCAGTGCCATGCAGGTTGATGATGACGCTCGCCTTGCCCGAGGCCATCGCCTCGTATGCCGCGTGCGGTGCGGTGGCGGCAAAGGAGAATGCGCCGCCTGCGCCCGATTCCCAGATTTCGTGAGAGAGGCCATAGTGTGCCCGGAACCGGGCGACCGTCATCTGGCCGACCGACTGGCCGGAGAACATCAGGCCGTCCACGTCGCGGGGCGACAATCCCGCATCGGCCAGCGCGGCGTCGATGGCGGCAAACAGCATCTGGTCGAGCGCGCGGCCCGACGCGGCGCTATGCTCGCTCTCGCCCACGCCGACGATCGCCACCTTGCTCTTGATGGATTCCAGTTCGACTGGGCCGGGTTCGGCCACAAAGGCCATTCGCGCTCTCCAAGATTTTTACGCTCGCAGGTTGGCGTCAACGGCGCGTGCATGGAAGTGCCGATTTGCGAAGCGAGCCATCGCAAATCGTCATGGCTGGACCGATACTGTCGCCGCCGTTTCCGCCAGCTTTCGCGTCACCGGCGATGCGTCGGCAGCGAGCCAGAGCAGCTTCATCCGGGCGGAGAACTCCAGGTCGTCGATCCGGCGCAGCACTACACCGGGGAAAGCAGGGCTCCAGTGCGTCGAGGCAGGTGCAAATCCGAGTCCAAGCCCGCTCGAAACGAGGCCCATTGTCGCCTCGGCGCTTGGACTTTCCATCACCACCCGCAAGCTGACGCCACGCTCTTCCAGAGTGCGTTCCAGCTGCCGCCGGATCGCCGTTGCATGGCTTTTGGGATACCAGATGAAGTCCTCGTCAAGCAGGTCGGCCAGCCAGATCGAGTCCGCACCGGCAAGGCGATGGCTGGCGGGCAGGGCAAGGAAGAACTCCTCCTGCGCGATGGTCATCGAAGAGAACACTGGATCCTCGTCGTCGATGTAGAGCAGGCCGGCCAAAAACGAACGATCGCGCACGCCGGAAAGGATCTGCTCGACCGGCGTGAGGCTTGCCTCGATGCGAGAGCCGGGAAATGCGCCATCGAAGGCCTTGAGCATGTCGCTGACAGAGGGGCTCAGGATTGCTCCGGGGGAATAGGCGATCCGCATGACGCCCTGCTCCCCAATTCTGGCCTGCTGGGCGCGCGTGGCGGCCTTGTCCACCTGCCCAAGGATCGCCTTCGCATCCTCAAGCAGCACTTCGCCGCTAGCCGTCAGCCTGACGCCTCGCGCGTGCCGGACGAACAGGGGCACTTCGCCAAGGTCGCGCTCGAGGTCGCGGATGCGGCGCGACAGGGCCGACTGCGCGATGGCGAGGCGTTCGGAAGCGCGCTGGAAATTGAGTTCCTCGGCAACAGCGACGAAGTAGGGCAACTGCCTGAGGATCGCTACTTCCAGGTTGGTTTTCATCTTTTCCGCTTCTGGCCGACTGGACTGGGGAGAGGGAATAGCGCGATAGCGCTCGCCGCGCGAGCCTTCGCGAACCGCGATGGCTCCGTTCGCGAATTGACGCTTCCAAACCGGTCCGTCAGCGATCATCACTCGGCACGGCAGCGAATGGGAGAGCTGAGGCATGGCGCAAACGGCACTGATTATCGGCGGTTCGGGTCCGACCGGGCCGCACATCGTCGAAGGGATGCGTCAGCGCGGCTTCCGCGTCAGCGTGCTCAGTAGGGGAGTGCATGCCTACCCGTTCCCGGACGATGTGGAGAGGATCATCGGTGACCCGCACTTCGCCGAGCCGCTAGCCGCCGCGCTTGCTGATCGCAACTTCGATGTCGTGATCGCGACCTATGGGCGGCTCAAGGTCACATCGCGGCTGCTCGCCGGGCGGACGGGCCATTTCCTCGCGGTTGGCGGCTGTGCGGCCTATCGCGGCTTTACCGATCCCCATGACGTCTGGCCGGTGGGGCAGCTCTCGCCCGTGCCCGAGACCGCGCCGTTGTGCGGAGAAGGAGATCATCCCTTCGGCGGCAAGCTTGTTGCGGCTGAACGCGAACTGTTCGCCCACCATCCCGACGCTACGCTGTTTCGCTATCCCTACATATATGGTCCGCGCCAGATCGCGCCGCGCGAATGGTCACTGGTGCGCCGCGTGCTCGACGGGCGGCGGACCTTGCTGGTGCTCGATGGCGGCAAGGCCCTGCTTTCGCACCACTATGCCGAAAATGCCGCGCACGCGGTGCTGCTCGCGGTCGACAAGCGTGACGCGGCGGCAGGCAAGGCCTACAACTGCGCCGACGACCAGCAGGTCACCTACCGGCAGTTGATCGCCATCGGTGCGCGGGCGCTGGGCGTCGAGCTGGAGGTGGTGTCGATCCCCGATGTCGAGTCCGTGCAAGGGGCCCTGATCCAGTATCAGCCGCATCACTATCTGGCCGATACCAGCCTGATCAAGGCGGACCTTGGCTATCGCGACGTCGTTCCCGCGGTGGAAGCGATCACGCGCACGGTGCAATGGTATCGCGACAATCCGCTCGAATATGGCGGCGAATACGAACAGCGGCGCAAGGACGTGTTCGACTATCCCGCCGAAGACAGGCTGATCCAGCTGGCGCGCGCGTTCGAAGCGGCAGTGGGCGAAGTCTCGCTTCGCCCGCGCCACGAGAATTACACCGATCACCCCTATGCCCACCCCAAGGAACACCGCGAGGGCGGGCGCGACGAACGGGGAAGGTAGCTTCTTCTCAGGCCAGCGCCTTGTAGAGGCTGAACAGGCTGGTCGCGGTGAGCAACGTTCCGACCAGGAACAGCAAGCGCTTGGCGGGTATGCGCTTGGCGATGATCGCGCCGAGGGGCGCTGCCAGCAATCCGCCGATGATCAGGCCCACTGCCGCGATCGAAAAGGCTTCGAGGCCCAGCGTCATGATGAAGGTCGCCGAGATCGTCGTGGTCAGGAAGAATTCGGCGGTGTTGACCGTGCCGATCGTCGTGCGCGGCTCGGTTCCCTGAACCAGCAGGTTGGACGTGACGACCGGCCCCCAGCCGCCGCCGCCGGCAGCATCGAGGAACCCGCCGAACAGGCCCAGCGGGGCGACGAAGCGCGCGGGCTTGTGCTCGTGTCCGTGCTGCATCTCCCAGGCCCGCCAGATCAGGTATATGCCGATCCTGGTAAGGTAGGCCATGACGAACGGCTTGGCGACGTCGGCATGGATATTGGATAGCAGATAGGCGCCGATAATGCCGCCTATCATTCCGGGGATGACAAGCCGGACGAACAATCGCTAGTTCACGTTCTTGTGAAAGATGTGGCTGATCGCCGACGCGGCGGTGGTGAAGGTCTCGACGAGATGGACGCTTGCCGAAGCGCGCGCAGGCGCCAGGCCGACCACGCTGACCAGCAGGGTGTTGGTCAGGACGCCAAATGCCATGCCAGGTGCTGCATGGCCCTGATCGTGTATCGGGTCTTTTGCGAGAGCATGGGGCAATGTCTACCATTGCACTCGGCAATTCAACCCATGCCGGACGCCGATCCCGACTTCGCCATAATGCCCGGCGCACTTGGCCGGTCACTTTGGCACCGCGCGCGACGCCCTCGACAAACCGGCGGCAACGCGGCTATGGGCGGGCGGTCGACCGGACCTGCTCCGGCTCCGCGGGTGTAGCTCAATGGCAGAGCAGAAGCTTCCCAAGCTTACGACGAGGGTTCGATTCCCTTCACCCGCTCCAATTCGCTACCTGTCCCGCGCGCGCATCGCCACGAAATCCAGCTCTGGCTGAGACTGGTGACACAGCGCGCCGCCATCGATGGTCAGCATCGTGCCGGTGACATATTTGGCTTCGTCCGAAGCCAGATAGATCGCGCCATTGGCGATGTCCGAGCTTTCGCCGAGGTAGGGCGTCAGCACCAGCTTCTCGAACGCCGCCTTGATCTGCGAATCGCCGAGCATCTGTTCGAACACGGCGGCTCCGGTGTTGGTGAAGCCGACAACGATCGTGTTCACCCGGATGCCCTGCTTGCCATAGTCGAAGGCCATCTGCCGGGTCAGCGAATTGATTGCACCCTTGGAGGCCTGGTAGGCCGGGCGACCGGGGATCGCGCCCACGCTCGATGAAGCGGAAATGTTGATGATCGATCCGCCGCCAGCCCGCCGCATATAGGGGATCGCTGCCTTGCTCGCCCAGATCGTGCCGTAGAGCGCGGCCTTCATGATCTGGTCGAGCACATCGGTGTCGAGATCGTGGACATGGCTGTCGCCGCCCGAGCCGACATCGTCTTTGGCGATGGCGTTGTTCATCAGCACGGTGACAGGGCCGTAAGCCTCTGCGGCCTTGTGAACCGCACCGGCAATCTCCGCCTCCATCTTGTTGTCGGCCTTGACGAACATGCCCGTGCCGCCTGCCTCGCGGATGCGCTCCTCGACCTCGCGCCCAGCTTCCTCGGTGCGCCCGGTGAGCACGACCTTCGCGCCCTGCGCGGCCATCATGATCGCGGTGACCCGCCCGATGCCTTTGGTGCCGCCAGTGATGACCGCGACCTTGCCGTTCAAGCGCATTTCCGTTCCCTCCCGAATCATCTAACCTTTTACATATGACAACAGGGAGGCGAGGCCATGGGAAAATATCGCGTCGCGCAGTGCTATACCGGAGCGGTCGGCGCCGAGATCGTGCGGCGGCTCGCCGATCACCCGCTGCTCGAACTTGTGGGAGTGCTGGTGCACTACCCGGAAAAGGCTGGCAGGGATGCGGGCAAACTGGTCGGCGGCAGGCCGAACGGGGTGATGACGACCGCCAGCCTCGACGCACTTATCGCCCTGAAACC
>JAURNJ010000013.1 GCA_030830245.1 Novosphingobium sp.
GCATTGCTCATGGCGAATATCTAGCACTTAGTGCTATTGAAAGCAAGATGGCGATGACGCCTGCCGCTGGCGCGGCACCGTGGCTCTAGTCGCTCGCGCTCCCCAAGCCCGCAAGCGGTCTTGGCCCAAGGTGACGATCCACATGGCGGGCGAGAACCGCTCGCGCGGATCTCGCGGGTAGTGTGCCGGCGTGCACCGGCGTCGATGCTCGCTCCGTGGGGAGAGGGCGTTCCGCCCCCCTCTCCCCAGCAACGGGAATAGACGGGCCGTGCCTCGCTGCGCTGCGGCCGCTCCACCCCGTCGATTCCCGCTGCCCCCCTCTCCTGCCGGCGTTCTTGGGCGTCCGTGTCCGGCCGATGGCCTGGCCATCGCCGGTCAGGCGATTTGAAGGGAGTAGTAAGGCATGGAACAGGACAACCGGGAAAGCTGGCTTAATCGGGTAGCGGCGGGCATGGCCCCGCTGTTCGAGGCGCTGGACGCTCCCCTGCCCGACCGGGTGCGCGTGGCGATCGGCTTCACCAGCAGAGGCGCGAAGGGCAAGGCGATCGGCGAGTGCTGGGACAACCGGCTAAGCGCGGACGGTCATTTTGAAATCTTCATTCGCCCCGACCTCGCCCACGCGCCTGACGCCATGCCCGTGCAGATCGCGGCCATCCTTGCGCATGAGCTGGTTCACGCCGCCGTCGGCATCCCGGCGGGACATGGGAAGGCGTTTAAACGGGTCGCGCTTGGGCTGGGCCTTGTCGGGCCGATGCGCGCCACCACCCCCGGCGATGCTTTCCTAGCGGCGGTTGCACCGATCCTTGAGGCCGTTGGCCCCCTCCCCCATGCCCGTCTCGACACCGGCGGGGAGTCGACTGCGCCCAGGAAACAGAAAGCCCGGATGCTCAAATGCGAGTGCGCGACGTGCGGCTATACCGTGAGGACCGCGCGCAAGTGGCTCGAACTGGCCGGTGCGCCACTTTGTCCCATCGAGGGGCATGGGATCATGCAACATGGGCCTCTGGACGGCGACGAGGGTGGTTAAGCGCCCTTCCCTGCCCCTTTCATTCGGACACGGATTGCATTATGCCCACATGCAAACATGCGGTCATGTAAGGATATTCACATGCCAACAATTGCCATTATCAGCCAGAAGGGTGGTGCGGGGAAAACCACCCTCGCCCTGCATCTGGCCGCCGCCGCCGAGGATGCCGGCCATACCGCGCTGGTGATCGACCTCGACCCGCAGGCGACGGCGAGCCAATGGGCGGCGTGGCGCAAGGATGCGCCCCCGGTCGTGATCGACAGCGCGCCCCCTCGCCTTGTCGCCAAGATCGAGCAGGCGACGGCGCAGGGCGCGACGTTCATCGTGATCGATACCCCGCCCCATGCCGACAGCGCCGCCAGCGCCGCCGTCGAGGCGGCCGACCTGGTGCTGATCCCCTGTCGGCCGAGCGCGTTCGACCTGGCCGCGATCAAGACCACCGCCAGCCTTGTGAAGATGCGCGGCAAGCCCGCTTTCGTGATCTTCACGGCGGGAAGCCCGACCGCGCCACGCATGTATGAGGAAGCGACGCAGCTCGTGCAGGATTATGGGCTGGACGCCTGCCCGCACCGTGTTGCGGATCGCGCCGCGTTCCGTCACGCGGCGGCCGAGGGGAAAACCGCGATGGAGATCGAGCCGGACGGCAAGGCGGCCGATGAGGTGCGCCAGCTTTACAAGTGGACATGCCAGCATGTAAACATGCAAGCATCAAGGAAGCGGAGGGCCAGCGCATGAGCAGCCGGAAGGGATCATTGCTTGCATTGCGGGATCGCGATCCCGCGCAAACGCCGGCGACAGCCGAGCCGGAGGGGAGGGCGGCCGCGCCGATCGGCGGCAGCACTGGCGCAGGCACCGGCAGCAGCCCGGTTGCGCCGAGCCGTCAGGGCAAGAAGGCGATGACGGGCTATTTCAGCCCGGAAATGTCGTTCGCCATGCATATGACCGCCCGTAAGCGCGGGATGAGCCTACAGGACGCAATGGCCGAGGCGTTCAACGACTGGCTGCGCAAGATGGGGGAAAGTCCTGTAGGCAAGTAAACATGTTCACATGCAAACATATGGCGGAGCGTCGAGGTCAGGTGGATGGGCGACATGACAGATGACGCCAAGATTCAGAGCGGCCAGTGCCATTGCGGAGCGGTGCGTTTCGAGGCGTCGCTCAGCGACGGCTTCAATACGATCCGCCGCTGCACATGTTCTTACTGCCGGATGCGAGGCGCTGTAGCCGTCTCGGCGGAAATGGGTGGCATCAGATTCCTGCAGGGTGAGGACATGCTGACAAGCTATCGCTTCAACAGCGGATTGGCACAGCATTTCTTCTGCTCTCGCTGTGGAATTTACACGCACCATCAACGACGGTCGAATCAGGACCAGTATGGCGTCAATGTCGCTTGCCTCGACGGCATCAGCCCGTTTGACTTTTCCGAGGTGCCCGTCCTGGACGGCGTGAACCATCCCAATGACAACGGCGGGCTAGCACGTCGAGCAGGAACCCTCCGATTTATCCCGGCTGATTAGGGAGATTATCGTCAGGAAGGACGCGGCAGCATGTTTGCACGTTTGCATGTAGGCATGAACGCTTGCCCGCATGAGGGATCAGCGCATCGGTTTGCGTTCATGCCGCTTCTTGCAGAAGCCGATGAACGCCCCGGCGGGGCTTTTGAGTTCGGGCTTGCCCATGTCGTGCCACCACGACACCCATTCGTCGTAGAGCGCGTAGATGTCATATCCCGGCGCGGCGGTTTTGGCGTCGTGCATGGTTTCAGGGTCGATATAGGGTGCATCGTTGGCGATGCTGACGGGCTTTGTCTTGAGGCCTGAGCGATTGCGAAACAAGATGACGTCATCGTCCATTGTCACCGCATAGTCCGGGAAATGGCTGTGGTCCGCGTCATGCTCGCAGACCTTCTTGACCAAGGCCCGAAATACGCGGAGCGGGCTGCTGGAGCCGCATTTCTTCTGTAGCAGCTCCAGCCCGATCTTCCATTCGTCCTTCACCCCGCAATGCTTGCGCGCGAGCTCATACATGCGCCGCTCGAACGGCTTGCGGAGCCGGAAATAGTCCCGATGGAGGGTCAGGACGTTCTTGCTGATGACGGAGCGATAAACCCATTCCGACAGGGTGATTTCCAGATCGAGCATCCGGCCATCGAACGTCTTGCGGGTGATCCTGGCTTCCTCGATCAAGCCGAAAATCCGCGTTTCCTCGACGCCGCCGGTCTGAATGTTAGTCCGCACGGTGGTTCCGCGCAGGCGGGTAAGGGCGTCGGCCATCAGTCGATAGCCTTCGCCACTGGTCTGCCGGTTGGTGGCGACCAGCATGTCATAGGCTTGCAGGCGGACGGTGCGGCTTGGGGATTCGCCCCGGTTCAATTTCGCGACGAGTTGCGAAATGCAGTAGATCAATATGTCCTTGTCGTGGATCGTTGCGAGGCCTTTGCCCGAAGGGATGATCTCGATGACGTTGCCATTATGCTCGTAGCGCCGCATCCGGTTGTCGGGCTTGGTCGAGAGCGAGAAAACCGGATGCTCCATCGAGGCCATGTCATCCTTGGGGATGGCATCGAGCACGTCGCAAATGAACAGGTCCTGGTTGGGATGTCGCACCGGCAGCAGCGGCGTGCGATCGTCGCCTTCCACGGCCACGGCCGGCACGGTGTCAAACAGGGAAGGGGCGGGGTCTATCGTCATTTCAATGACAGAGAGCTACTATCGTCATTTCACTAACGCAAGCGGATTATCGTCATTTCAGATTCACCAGCGTGCTATCGTCATTTCGATTACGCTTGGAGCGGGTCCGCCTATCGTCAGAGTGGATTCGCCTTATCGTCACTCTGGATTCGCTTTTTCGTCAGAGCGGATTCACCGCGAGGCAAAAATCGGCTAAATAACATCATATTTTCAAACACATACAAATCCGCCAAAAACCCGTAACACAACTCTAAACCCATATATTAACACTAGGCCTCCCCTGTGGATAACTTTGGGCAGCTAGGCTCGGATACGGTCAAAAAGAAGAAAGGCACCGCCTCTTGGGGCTTCGCCCCGCCGGCTCTTGGCCTTCGGCCGCCACGGATCGCTAAGCGATCCTCCCACCCGGCATACCATGATGAGCCGGCTTCGCCGGCACGTTCATTTGTTGAGTTCGGGGAAATGGCCCAAATCGTGCTTCCCACGCAAACACTGCGGCCAGCGGCACCCTAGCAAATTGGCTTTCCAGAAAAGCCAAGCGGATAGGGCGGCGATCCCATCGAGAGGGCAGAGGAGGCGGAAACGTCCTCGCAGGGGGTGATTTCCGGGCCGCCCAGCGCCATCCCGCATGTTCACGAGGTTTGCAGGGGTTCATCGCCTGCCAGTGCCCTGCGGGCTTCCCAGGCTCCTGATTTTTTGAAGCTGGATCCTCACGCAGTTTCTACCGCGCGTCGGCAATCCTGGCGCGATCGTTTAAATGGCCTCATGCCTTGTCGAACCTGCCGGCGAACTCGCGATCGGCAAAATAGCGCAGCTTGGTCGCGAGGAACAGGAGCTGGAGATCCTCGCGCAGCGTGCGGACCTCATCGGGGGTGAGCAGGGGGCGACCCACATGCTGCGCGCCGAACGATATGCCGGTTTCCTCCGCATCGATCGCGCGGCTCATCGTCTCGAACACGACCGTTTCCTGGCCGAGCAGGTCGGAGACCAGTTTCGCGCTGTCATGATCGTTGACCCCAAACACCTGCAGGACACCGGCATTGGACAGGAAGGTGCCGGCGCGGCGCTCGTAGAGCGCACGAAGTTGATGCACATCCTGCAGGATCGGCCAGAGCTGGATGCCGTAACCCGCCATCAGACCCATCGCGCGCTCGACAGGTTCGAGGCGGCCCAGCGCGGCGAACTCGTCGAGCAGGAACAGCACGGGCCGCTCCGCCGAGGCGGGCGCGCGGGCCAGTTCGGTCAATCCCTGCGCGAGCATCAGGCGCAGCCAGCGGGCATAGGTGGCAAGCCGGTCGGGCGGCAGCACCAGATAGACGGTAGTGGACCGCGCCTTCACATCGGCGAAGGTGAAATCGGAATGTCCCAGCACCACTGTCATGCGTGGGGAATCGAGAAAATGGGTATGGCGCTGCGCGGCCGACA
>JAURNJ010000104.1 GCA_030830245.1 Novosphingobium sp.
CGAGACCTCCGACACTTGGCAGGATCACGATGTCGATCCGGCCTTTCCCGCGCAAGCGGCACCCGCTCCTGTCAGCAGCCAGCCGGCGAGCCACTCGATCCGGGCACGCATTCGCGCCACGCCGATCGAGGAGCCTGTGGAAGCAAAGAGCCAGGGCCTTTTCGCCGCGATTGTGCGTCTGTTCAGGCGCAACCGCATCTAGGCATTTGCGCCTGCCCGTTGAAAGGCGGCAAGGATGGGCGTAACGCGCCTGCCTTATGAAGATACATCCGCTGATTACCTCCAGCGACGAACTCGCAGCATTATGCGCGCGTCTCTCGCGTGCGCAGTTCGTGGCAGTCGACACCGAGTTTATGCGCGAGAACACGTATTGGCCTGAACTGTGCCTCGTGCAGATCGCCGACGAGAACGAGGCCGCCGCGATCGATCCGCTTGCCGAGGGCATCGATCTTACCCCCTTGCTCGATCTGCTCACCGACAACGAAGACGTGCTCAAGGTGTTCCATGCAGGCGGCCAGGATGTGGAAATCATCTACAACTTCACCAGGCGCACGCCGCATCCGATCTTCGATACGCAGATTGCGATGATGGCGATCAGCCAGTCCGAGCAGATCGGCTATTCGAACCTCGTCGAGTCCTGGCTGGGCAAGGCCATCGACAAGGGCGCGCGCTTTACCGACTGGTCGCGCAGGCCGCTGACCGAGCGGCAGATCGAATATGCCATAGGCGATGTGACTTACCTGGCAGACATCTTTCCCCGCATTCTCAAGAAGCTGGTCAAGACCGGGCGTGGCGAGTGGCTAGACGCCGAAATGGAAAAACTCGCCGATCCGGAGAATTACCGCAACGATCCCACCCTCGCCTGGCTCAGGATCAAGGCGGCGGGACGCAATCCGGCCGTGCTCGGGCGCCTGAAGGCGCTGGCGCACTGGCGCGAAATCGAGGCGCAGGAGAAAGACATCCCGCGCGGACGCATCGTGCGCGACGAGACGCTGGCTGACATCGCCAGCCATCCGCCCAAGGATCAGGCCGATCTCGCCAAGGTGCGCGGCCTGTCGCAAGGGTGGAAGGACAACGAAATTGGCAAGCGGCTGATGGCAACGCTGGCCGCGGCGAAACCGCTTTCGGAAAGCGAATTGCCGCCACGCGCGGCACGTGGCGCGCCGCTTGGCAAGGAAGGCGCGCTGGTCGCCGACCTGCTAAAGCTGTTGCTCAAGATCCGTGCGCGCGAGATCGACGTGGCAGCGCGGCTCCTGGCGCGTAGCGAGGAACTCGAACAACTGGCTGCGGGCGTGCGCAAGGGCCTGCCCATGCTTGAGGGTTGGCGGCACGATACGTTCGGCCGCGATGCGCTCGATCTGGTGGAGGGCAAGCTGGCTTTCGCGGTGGTCAACGGCAAGCTCAAGATGACGCATGTCGACGATGTGGCGGAAGCTGAAACAGACCCGGCATGACCGTCTACCAGCCCACCCTCAAGCAGCTCCAGTATCTCGTATCGCTGCACGAGCACGGTCATTTCGGCCGCGCGGCGGAAGCCTGCTATGTCTCGCAATCGACGCTTTCGGCTGGTCTGCGCGATCTTGAAGCGCTGCTTGGCGTCACCCTTGTCGAGCGCACCAAGCGCGCGGTGCGCTTCACCCCGCTGGGCAATGCCGTGGTCGAGCGTGCACACCGCATCCTGCGCGAGACCGAGGAACTGTCCGATCTCGTGCAGTCGGCAGGCCAGCCCCTTTCGGGCGACGTGCGCATGAGCGTCATTCCCACCATCGCCCCCTTCCTCCTGCCCAAGATGCTGCCGCGCCTGCGGCGCGAGCGGCCGGCCCTCAAGCTGTTCCTGCGCGAGGAGACGAGCGCGCTGGCGATGGAATCGCTCCATCACGGCCGCGCCGATTGCGTACTGCTCGCGCTGCCTTATCCCACTGGCGATGTGGAAAAGGAAACGATCGAGCTGGATGCCTTCTTCGTCGCCTTTCCCAAGGACGACCCGCGCGATCCTCCCGCCGAGGTTTCGCCTGCGCTGATCGACGAGAACCGCCTGCTCCTGCTGGAAGACGGTCACTGCCTGAAGGACCAGGCGCTCGCTGCCTGCAACCGCCCCGAATTGCGCGCCAGCGCGACGATGATCGGCACCAGCCTGCACACACTGGTGCAGATGGTGGACAATGGTCTTGGGCTGACGATGCTGCCAGAAATGGCCCTCGATGCAGGCATCCTGAACGGCACCAACGTCGTTGCCCGGCCCTTGAAATCGAACAGCGCCAATCGCGAGATCGCCCTGGTCTGGCGCAAGAACAGCCCGCGCAGTGACGAGTTCCGCATGCTGGCGGAAGAATTGCGCACGGGCTAGAGCATCGCGCGAAAAAGTGGGAACCGGTTTTTCGCACCAGCGATGCGGCTGATATGAACTTACCGGAGCGATCGGGAGAGGAATGCAATGACCTACCAGCCACCCAACGACCTTACCGGAACCGCCGCGATCGTTTCGGGCGCGAGCCGCGGCATCGGGCGCATCTACGCGCTGGCGCTGGCGAAGGCTGGCGCTAAGGTGCTGGCCACCGCACGCACTGTGGAGGGCGATCCCGAGGTGATCGGATCGCTCGCCGAACTGGTCGCCACGGCCAAGGAGGAAGGCATCGAGATTTCTGCCTGCAAGGTCGACATGATGGACAGGTCCACCATCGAGCAAGCGGTTGCGACCTGCATCGAACGCTATGGTCGGCTCGATGCACTGGTCAACAACGCGGTCTGGTCTGTCAGCGGCAAGTTCCCCGCGCTTGGCATCAGCGACGAGGAATGGGAAAACTCGTTCCGCGTCAACATTCTGGGCAACTACCATTTCATGGAAGCCGCCATGCCATGGCTGACCAAGGATGGGGGCGGCGCTATCGTGAATCTCACCACGCTGGGCGCGCGGCCATCACGGGCAGGCGCAAAGGCGCACGGATTCCCGACCTATGCCGTGACAAAGGCCGCTCTGGAACGCCTGACCACCTATTGCGGGGTCGAATTCGCGGAACAGGGCGTGTGCGTGAATGCCATCAGCCCCGGCCATGCAGAGTACTACATGCGCGACGGTCGCCAGCCAGACATCGATTACTGGGGCTCGCCGATGGTCCACCTTGCCGCGCAACGCATGCCGGAAGGCTTCTCCGGCGAAGTTGTCCACACCTACGAATATGGCACCCATTGGGGTCCGGAGTTCACCGAACCGCCGCAGCGCGACGAGAGGCTGGCCAAGATGCTGTCCTACGCCGACGAGCCTTTCGGCTATTTCAGGCAGCGTTAGTCAGCCGACATCAGGCCATGTTCGCGGCATAGCTCCTTGGCTTGCAGGCTCTTGCCGTTGAGCGCCTCCGCTTCGGGCGCGGTGGCGAGCCAGAATGCAGCCTCCGCAGTGAAATCGGGCGACTCCCAGACCAGGGCGTCGTAGCCCTGCTTGCCCAATTCCATGGCGATCCGCTCGGTCAGCGTCGCGCCCGGCTCGAG
>JAURNJ010000105.1 GCA_030830245.1 Novosphingobium sp.
CAGCGAGATCGACATTGCCCGCATGCACTTCATCGCCAAGCCGTTTTCGGTGCAGCAGCTTGGTGACAAGGTGGCGGAAGTGCTGCGGAATTCGAAGGTAGCGGCAGCCACGGCGTAATTTTTTCGTTCCCTACTTGTTCCGTGAGAACAAATGCGATACGAATCGTAACAGTAGACCAATTCGGTCAGCCTGTTGGCAAAGGGGAACGATCATGGCAGCACAGCTAAAGCTGATTCAGGAAGGCAAGGAGAACTCGGTGGATCGCGAAAAGGCTCTCGAAGCCGCGCTGGCGCAGATCGACCGCGCGTTCGGCAAAGGCTCGGCGATGAAGCTGGGGAGCCGCGAGGCGATGCAGATCGAGGCGATCTCGACTGGCTCGCTCGGTCTCGACATCGCCCTGGGCATCGGCGGCCTGCCGCGCGGCCGGGTGATCGAGGTCTATGGCCCGGAAAGTTCGGGCAAGACGACGTTGGCGCTCCACGTGATTGCCGAGGCGCAGAAAATGGGTGGCACGGCGGCTTTCGTCGATGCCGAACATGCGCTCGATCCGGTCTATGCCAAGAAGCTGGGCGTCGATATCGACGAGCTGATCGTCTCGCAGCCCGATACCGGCGAGCAAGCGCTGGAAATCACCGATACGCTGGTGCGCTCGAACGCGATCGACGTGCTGGTGGTCGATTCGGTTGCTGCGCTGGTGCCGCGTGCCGAAATCGAGGGCGAGATGGGCGATGCGCATGTCGGCCTGCAGGCCCGCCTGATGTCGCAGAGTCTGCGCAAGCTGACCGGGTCGATCAGCCGCTCGAAATGCATGGTGATCTTCATCAACCAGCTGCGCATGAAGATCGGTGTTATGTACGGCAACCCCGAGACAACGACGGGTGGCAATGCGCTGAAGTTCTATGCATCCGTCCGGCTCGATATCCGCCGCACCGGCCAGATCAAGGATCGCGACGAGATCGTCGGCAACGCGACCCGGGTCAAGGTGGTGAAGAACAAGGTGGCGCCGCCGTTCAAACAGGTCGAATTCGACATCATGTATGGCGAGGGCATTTCAAAGATCGGCGAGATTCTCGATCTCGGAGTCAAGGCGGGGCTGGTGGAGAAATCAGGCGCGTGGTTCAGCTATGATTCGATCCGCATCGGCTAGGGCCGCGAGAATGCCAAGGACTACCTCAAGAAGAACCCCGAGGTTTGCGACCGGCTCGAAAAGGCGATCCGCACCAAAGTGGATGGCCTTGCCGAAGAGATGATGACCGGTCCGCTCGCCGAGGACGAGGGCGAAGAAGTCTGATCGCAAGGTTCTTGCCCGCCACGCGGGCCAGCGCGGGGAAGGGGCGCGGATATTCGGATCAGGAAATCCGCGCCTTCCCGCTTGTCGCCCGCGCCCCTGTGCCTTATCGGCCTCGCGTATGATTTCGACCAACGACATCCGCCGGTCCTTCCTCGATTATTTCGCGGCCAATGGGCACGAAGCCGTCGCGTCTGCGCCACTTGTGCCGCACAACGATCCTACCCTGATGTTCGTCAATGCGGGGATGGTGCCGTTCAAGAACGTGTTTACCGGGCTTGAAACGCGTCCCTACCAGCGCGCCACCTCTTCGCAGAAATGCGTGAGGGCCGGGGGCAAGCACAACGATCTCGATAATGTCGGCTACACGGCGCGCCATCACACCTTCTTCGAGATGCTGGGCAATTTCTCGTTCGGCGACTACTTCAAGGAACAGGCGATCCATCATGCCTGGACCCTGCTTACCCGCGAATGGAAGCTGCCCGTCGAGCGCCTCACCGTAACCGTCTACCACACCGATGACGAGGCAGCGGCCCTGTGGCGCAAGATTGCCGGGCTGCCCGAAGAACGTATCGTTCGCATCGCCACTTCCGATAATTTCTGGTCGATGGGCGACACCGGCCCCTGCGGTCCGTGCTCTGAAATCTTCTTTGATCACGGAGACCACATCGCTGGCGGGCCTCCTGGCAGTCCGGACGAAGATGGTGACCGCTTCGTCGAGATTTGGAACCTTGTGTTCATGCAATTCGACCAGCGTGCCGATGGCGAGCGGGTGGACCTGCCGCGTCCGTCGATCGACACCGGCATGGGGCTCGAACGGATCGCGGCCGCGCTCCAGGGCGTCCACGACAATTATGATACCGACACGTTTCGTACGCTCGTCGGTGCATCGGAAAACGTGATCGGTGTCCCAGCGCAGGGCGCTCAGCGCGCCAGCCACCGGGTCATCGCCGATCACCTGCGCTCCACCTCCTTCCTTCTCGCGGACGGCGTTCTGCCTTCGAACGAGGGGCGGGGCTATGTCCTGCGCCGGATCATGCGCCGCGCGATGCGTCATGCTCACCTGCTCGGGGCAGCCGAACCGGTGATGCATCGCCTCGTGCCCACGCTGGTCGACGAGATGGGCAATGCCTATCCTGAACTTACACGCGCGCAGGCGCTGATCGAGGAAGTGCTCGAGCGCGAGGAAGTGCAGTTTCGTCGCACGCTTGCGAACGGCCTCAAGCTGCTCGACGAAGCCACGACGGGCCTTTCGGCAGGCGAAAGCCTTCCCGGCGATGTCGCCTTCCGTCTCTACGACACTTACGGCTTTCCTTACGATCTCACCGAAGACGCGCTGCGCGAGCGCGGCATTGGCGTCGACCGCGCAGGTTTCGACGCGGCCATGGCCGAACAGAAGGCAGCGGCACGGGCGGCATGGAAGGGTTCGGGCGAGGCCAGCGACAGCGAAGTGTGGTTCGACATCGCCGAGAGCGAGGGTGCGAGCGAGTTCACAGGTTACGCCGCGCTTGAGGGCGAGGGCCGCGTCGTCGCCCTGGTCGATGCGCAAGGCGCGCGGATCGAGGCTGCGCGCGAGGGCGATCGAGTGTCCGTCGTCACGAACCAGACGCCGTTATAAGTCGAGAGTGGCGGACAGGTAGG
>JAURNJ010000106.1 GCA_030830245.1 Novosphingobium sp.
CGCAGCAGCCACCCCGGCAAGAAGCCCGTGCTGATCCATATCCCCGAGGACATGCACCGCACCTTGCGGCAATTGAGCGTCGAGGAAGGGGGCGAGCCGCTGACCGTCATCACCGAGCGGCTCTTGCGGCAATATCTCGTGACGCGCGGGCATACCCGGTTCGCCCCGTGAGCAAGCGCCGCGATCCCAATCCCACGTTCGACTTGTTCATTCCGCTGATGAACGACCTCCCGCTGAAGGATCAGCGGGAGGTGATGGAGCGCCCGTTTTTCTCGCTCCAGAAACGTAAGCGCCTCAAGCCGATCGAATATCGCAGCCCGGACGGCGAGGCGTGGGTGAAGGTCGAGGCGATGCCCGCCTACGGCATGGCGACGATATGGGACGCCGACATATTGATTTGGGCCGCGTCGGTCCTCAACCGGATGAAGGAGCAGGGCGTCAACGATCTGCCCCGGACGCTGACCACGACGACCTACGACCTGTTGCGGGCGATCCGGCGCGGGACGGGCGGGCGCGACTATACCGAGCTGCAGGCGGCTTTGTCGCGCCTGGAGACGACTTCCATTCGCACGTCGCTGCGCGCGCCCAAGCGCCGCACCGAAGCGCAATTCGGGTGGCTGGACGGGTGGAGCCTGGAGGTCGATCCCGCGACAGAGCAACCGCGCGGGATGACCATCACCCTGTCGAACTGGGTCTATGAGGGGATTGTCAGCGAGCGGTCGCTTCTCACCATGCACGTCGATTATTTCCTGCTGACAGGCGGGCTTGAGCGGGCAGTGTATCGTATCGCGCGCAAGCACGCCGGCAGTCAGCGGGGCGGATGGACGTGCCGCGTCGAACTGCTGCGAGAGAAGGCCGGGAGTGACGCCCAGCCCAAGGAGTTCAACCGCATGTTGCGGAAGATCATCGAGGCCGACCAACTCCCCGAATACACCATGACCATGACCAAGACGGTCGAGGGCGCGCCGGCAGTACTGTTCGAGCTGCGCGGCGCGGCCGAGGCAGCCGAGCTGCACGCTAGACTAGAGGCCGAACGCGAGCGCCATGAGCGTTACGAGGCCGATCGCCGCCGCGCCGGGGAAGTGGACGATCTTATGGACCGCCTCGCGCGGGGCGGGGCACGCTAACTATCGTGGTTTCACACACCGCTGCCCCAGAAACAGGGGCAGCCTGCCCCGGATTTCGGGACAGCGAGTCGTAAAGGGTCGGCAAAACTGTGAATCCGGCCCCTCGCGAGGGCAATTATCGGGGTTTCACCCACCATTTGACGACTCGAATGTGTCGCTGAGTCGCTTGCCAAAAGGGTCGGGGTTTCACCCACCATACCATCGGGGTTTCACCCACCCCACTATCGGGGTTTCACCCACCGAATCACGGGGTTTCACCCACCGGCGAAATGGATAAGCCATTGAATTGAATATCATAAAACCTTGGTTTTTCCGCCTTAACTTACTTAACGATTCCTATTTTAACAGAATCCTTTAACGCCACGACAGCGCCTGCGGCCTGTGGATAACTCCAGATCCATCGGTGTGTGCCTGCGACAAAGACAGTAACACCGCCTCTTGGGGGCTTCGCCCCCGCCGGCTCGCGGCCTTTGGCCGCCCCGGATCGCTAAAGCGATCCTCCCACCCGGCATCCCCCATGAGATGGAGCCGGCTTCGCCGGCACACTTTTGTTTGTTTAGAGATGATAGCAATCGTCGCGCTCCTATCGCCAGCACACCGCCTAAACCAACCGTTGCAAATGGCTTTCCAGAAAAGCCAAGCGGATAGGTGGCGCTGCGATCGGGAGGGCAGGGAAGGCGGAAACGTCACCACAGGCGCGATTTCCGGGCCGCCTAGTTCCATTTCAGGCGTCGGATAAGGCTTCGGGCGTCGGAACCGCTTGCGGCGCTCTACGAGCCTCCCAGGGCGTGCCGATTTTTCCGGCGCGAGATCCGTTTAAACGCCTCCCCGCCTGATCGGATGGGCCAGCGACCATCCGCCGTTGAATATTCGCCACCCGATGATCCCGGCACCGACACCGAGCAGGCCACCCACCAGATAGGCAGACGGCGCGTCGTGCGGCACGAAGAAGCCACCGACGACATAGCCGCCGATCGCAGCGGTGCGCGTCACCGCGCCGTAGATCGCGGCGACCTTGCCATGATCGGCGGGCGGGCATTCGGATTGCAGCAGGGTCCGTACGGCGACATTGTGAACGCTGTTGGCGCCGCCGCCGGCGATGAAGGCGATGCCAACGATCACAAGGCTTACAGGCGCGAGACCGATCAGCAGCATGGTCGCGCCCATGATCGCGGCGGTTCCGAACGCAGCCAGGCCGATCCTGCAGCCGATGATCCGTTCGGCCAGGGCCGCGCCGACCAGCATTCCGGCGGCCCACAAAGCGGTCAGCACGCCGAACGTGGCAGGGCCGCTTTTCAGGGTCATGATGATAAGGAACACAAAGGCGACATCGGCGATGGCGGTCGCAAACACTTCAAGACTGAGCGCGCCGGTCACCACCATCACGCGCCGATTGCCGAGCAGCGGCCGATAATCGGCGAGCAACGTGGTTTCTTCCGTCTCATGCTCCTGCGGCGCGCGGCGCAGACCGCTCATCGCGACTACGAGCAGCAGCAGGGTGAAGCTGGCGGCGTCAATCAGGAGGGCGTTTGTCGATCCCATCCAGCCCACCAGCACGCCGCCGGCGACAGGACCGGCGAGCATTCCGAGGCTGCGGACGACTTCGAGAAAGCTGTTGGCCCGCGCGAGCGTCATGCCGAGCGCGCTTGCCAGAACCGGGATCAGCGCGAAGGTGGCCGCGCTGGTGATCGTGAACAGCACACTGAGCAGCGCGGCCCCGGCGAGCGTGAATGCTGGATAGTAGGCGATGAGCGCGATCGCCGCCGCTTGTAGCGCCGACACGACGACTAGAACGCGGCCTGCGCCTCTGCGGTCGATAAGGCGGCCCGCCCAGGGTGCGGCGATCAGGCCCGGAAGCAACTCGGCAATCAGCAGCGCCGGCACGCCATAGGCGCGCGCGCTTTCGGCGGTGCGGAACATCAACGTCAGCAGCGTGATTTCATCGCCGATGGTCGAGATCGTCAGCGCCGCGAGGACCAGCCACCCCCAGCCCTGACGAAATTCGATGGCTATCGATCCCTGTGTATTCTCCATCGGGTTTCCTGCACCGGATCGAATCTCATCGCATACGGGCCTTCGATCAGCTATGATAATGAGGCTTCGTATGTGGTCATCACATGCACCGGGTCCGCCGGGCTGTTAACCGGTGGACCCACTTACTCCAAATTGATCTTGGTAGCGGGAAGGAAAGGCAACAAGCGCCCGCCGCGCTTCCACGACGCAGCGGGCGCTTGGGTCGCCCTAAGTGCATAAGGCGTTCCAAGACCCTGGCGACCGGAGGTCATTTTACTGATCTCGCGCGCCTGTCGCCAGAATATATCCAGAATATATTCGGATATATTCTACGCCGTCATTTTACGCCTGATCGAAGCTGCCCGCGAACTCGCGCTGGTCGTAATATCGGATTTTCTGGACCCGGAGAGGGTCCTTGCCCTGGATCAATAGCAACTGCTCGTCCGGCCCCATCCGCATGATTTCGTCAGGGTTCATGAGGTTGCGCGCGCTGACCTGGGTGCTGGTCGAGCGGGTATGCTTGGCCCGCTCAAAAATGCTGCCATGCGTCTCGGAATACCCCGCCGTGCGAAATTCGAGGGTTTCCTGTCCCATCGACTTGGACAGCAGCTCGGCGGTCGCGTGGTCGTTCACCCCGAACGCCTGCAACACCCCGGCATTCGACAGGAAGGTGCCCGCGCGCTCGCCATAGAGGGCGCGCAACTGGTGCATATCCTGCAGGATGGGCCAGAGCTGCAGCCCGTATCCGGCCATCAGCCCCATGGCGCGCTCGACGGGTTCGAGCCTGCCCAGGGCGGCGAACTCATCGAGCAGGAAAAGGACGGGCCGCGCCGGTTTGACTGCCGAGCGGGCCATGTCGGTCAGTGCCTGAGCGATCAGCAGGCGCAGCCAGCGCGAATAGGCATCGAGACGATCGGGGGGCAGACAGAGAAACACCGTGGAAACCCCCTCTTTCAACCCTGCAAAGGTGAAGTCAGAGGCCGATGTGCTGGCGACGATGCGGGGGCTGTCGAGAAAATGGGTATGGCGCTGGGCCGAGGACAACACCCCTGCGGCTTCGCGATCGGACTTGCCGAGGTGGCGGTTGGCGGCGCGGGCTATGAGGCCGCCGGCGCCGTGGCTGTCCTGCATGCGGGCGAGCAGATCGGCAAAATCCTTGGGTGCGAGCGTGAGATAGTCGCGCACCGTCGCCAGGGTGCGGCGCTCGCGATCCTCGTGGACCACGCCATAGAGGATCAGGCCCGCGATCAGCGCATGGGCTTCCTCGTTCCAATGCGCCTCGCCGCCTTGCCCTGCGGAATCGTGGACCAGAGCATCGGCCAGCGTCATGGCGTCTTCAGCCAGATCGAGGCTTTCCGGGTCTAGCCGGTCGAGCGGATTATAGCGGGCGGCGGGTTGCCCGGAGACGCCGAAGGGATCGAGGCACCAGACCTTGCCCTTGGTGGCGCGGGTGCGGGCGGTGACGCGGGCGTTCTCGCCCTTAGGTGTAGGCGCTTGCAATCATAACGGCGTCTGCTCGCAAACAGCCAGATTTCCTGCTCACGCTATCTGCCACTGGCGGGTGGCATCCTGCTCGAATTATCTGCCAGTGTGCTCGCCATCATCCGGCGCTGCTTGCAAACGGGGCGTCATGCTCACGCTCCCCGCCCGTGGGTTCTCCAAACCCGTCGCCGGCACGCGCTTTTGCGAAGCAGGTTTTCAGAACAGTTCTGACAAGCGGCGGGCGGCAGAAATGCGTTGCGGTCATGGCCCGCCGGCAAGGTCGTCAGAAAGGAAGGTTTTTGCGAACAGCGGGTGGCGCATAGAACGGGCACAGATATACGTTTCTCATGACTGCCATCTGCGTTACAAGGCGAGTTTACGCGTCCGCTGGCCTTTGGGCTAGCGGTGAATTTGGCATGGCCGGAGTGCCGCGGGCTCCTGATCGACGACGATTGATCACGCTCTCATCCGCGGATTGATTACCGCAATACCCGTTTCCGTCGCTGGACCTTCCTCACTCTAAGCACGGGCATCGGACTTGCCTGCCCCAACGTACACCGAGGATTGCCCATCACAGTCGGGCGCCCGCGACACACCGGCCATGCCTATGTCGCCAAAGGCCAGAGCCGAAGCTCTACCCCTGGCGGGTCAGACCGCCACCACCGGTTGCACGCGACGGGCGATGTCCCAGGCGAAACCCACAAGTTCACGGGCGATCGCCGTGTTGACCTTGGGTTGCGGCTTGCCTGTCGCCGAGAGGCGGCGGAACCGCTGGCATAGCCGCACCTGAGCCTTCCAACCGATCGCCTGAATATCTTCGGGAAGATCCGCAACGCGATCCCGGTAACGTCGCTCTTCGCGGGCAGGAAGTCGATAGGTCCATCCCGCCTCGACCAGCATGGTGCGGGCATGAGCGTTTCCGGCGCGCGTGATCCGGCCACGCTGAACTCGCGCGCCACTCGAATATTCCGACGGGACCAGCCCGAGGTAAGCCATCAACTGCTTGGGGTTCTGAAACCTCGTCAAGTCGCCGACCTCCGCGACCAGGGTTGCCGCGACAATCAGGCGAACACCGCGAAGGGCTTGCAAACTGCGAACCAGCGGTGCGAACCGCCAGCCATCGACCGCTTCGACGAGCGCCGCCTCGAGGCGTGCAGTTCGTGCCTGCGCCTCCAGGACACGACGCTTGGCCTCCTCGAAAGCCAGTTGCTGATGCGCGAAATCGAAACGTTGCTCCGACAGCCAGCGCCAGTAGGTTTTGGTCCATGCCGACTTTCCGGAAAATCTGCGATCATGGCGAAGCAGGAAGCTGCGCACCGATTGCTTGGCAGCCGAAGTGTCTTCCTGCGCCGACCGCCGCGCACGGATGAGATCGCGGATTGCCTCATGAGCTTCATCCGGCACCCAGATCGGGGCCAGCTCTCCGGCGCGGAGCAGGCGCGCCAGCGTCATTGCATCGCGCCGATCGGTCTTGATCTGGTCACCAGGACGTCTCGGCATCATTGAGGGGGAAATGACAATGCAGGGTTGCCCCTGTCGGGTCAGAAGGCGCTGCAGGCCGTAGCCGCAAGGTCCCGCCTCGTAACAAAAATCAAGGGTGATGCCAGGTCCAGCCAGACGCTTGACCATACCGCGTACGGCATCGTCTTCATTCGGGATCGTGCCATGAAAGCGAACCTCGCCGCCGCGTTCGCCCTCCGCCACGGCCACCGCGATCGTCTCCTTGTGCACGTCCAGCCCGATGTACTTCAATCTCTTTGCCATCGATCATCTCCGTTGCTGACCCTCCGCAGGTGAAGCATCGCAGATCAAAGCCCTCATGGCTCAGGCAGTCATTGGGTCTACGACTGAACCAGTCGAAGCGCGCTGGCCGCGACCGGCCCGAATGGGATGGTATTATGGGAATGCAGGCTGCTGATGTTCGCAGTTGCAATATGGTCCGATCAGTGACTATCTAGAGGCCTTCGACGGACCCGGATTGATTCGGGTGGCTCGGCCCGGCGCCTATCCCCGGGATAACCTTAGCGAATTTGGGCCTCGCTTCCGAGCATCGTTGATTGAACGCGTCTGACGGCGTGCGCCCCTCGCTATTGCGATCAGGTTTCTACATGACATTTGCTACTTCGCTTCGACGCGAATGGCTCTCGAACCCGCGCGCCGACGTGCTTGCGGGCATCGTCGTCGCGCTCGCGCTGATCCCGGAGGCCATCGGCTTCTCGATCATTGCCGGCGTCGATCCAAGCGTCGGGCTGTTTGCCTCCTTCTCCATCGCCGTCATCATCTCGCTCGTGGGCGGACGCCCCGGCATGATTTCGGCCGCAACCGCCGCCATTGCGGTTCTTGTCCTGCCGCTGATCCGCGATCACGGCGTCCAGTACCTCTTTGCCGCCACCATCCTCATGGGACTGATCCAGGGCGTCGCCGGCTTCCTGAAGCTCGACCTGCTGATGCAGTATGTGTCACGCTCGGTCATCACCGGCTTCGTCAACGCGCTCGCGATCCTAATCTTCATCGCGCAGCTTCCCCAGCTAACGAACGTCGGGTGGGAAACCTACGCGATGGTCGCGGCGGGCCTGGCGATCATCTACCTGTTCCCGCGTCTGACCAAGGCGATCCCGTCGCCGCTGGTCGCGATCGTGATCCTGACGATCGTCTCGATCTATGCCGGCATCAAGGTCAACACGGTGGGCGATATGGGCAAGCTGCCCTCGTCGCTGCCAGCGTTCGGCATCCCACAG
>JAURNJ010000107.1 GCA_030830245.1 Novosphingobium sp.
AGCGGTGCCGCGCGGCCAAGTCGACCAGCTTTGCCGTCGATCTCGGCAAGTGGCTGACGATCATGGAGGCCTACCTCGGCGGCAGTCATGCCTATCACGCAACCCTGCCGACCGATGCCTTGCGGGTGTTCCGCAACGCAATGCTCGAAACGAAGCAGATCGGCTTCGATGCGCTGTGCGCCGCACAGTGGGAACAGGGCAATGGCGTGCGCGCGATGCTCGCAGAACGCGGAATCAAGTCGGTGGCGGCGGACGGTTTCGGCGCGCCCGGCGTCGTCGTTTGCCATACCAGCGATCCGGACGTGCAAAACGGCAGGAAGTTCGCCGCGATCGGCTTGCAGATCGCCGCCGGCGTGCCGCTGATGGTAGATGAAGGCCCGGACTACAAAAGCTTTCGCATCGGCTTGTTTGGGCTCGACAAGCTGCGCGACGTGCCTGCCAGCCTGGAGCGGCTCAGGGCTGCCTTCGACGCGGTCTTCTGACCGGTCGTACCAATCATGACAGCGAGCGGCCTTACACCGGGTAGCGCCGCCGCATCGCGTTGAAGCGCTCCCACAGTTGCGCCTTGCGCTCCTCGGATCCGGACATCCGCGAATCCGCCGGCATGTGCCGCGCCAGCTCTGCCGCCTTGACGACCGTGGTCTTCAGTTCGGGCGCCAGCCGCGAGCCTACGTTGCGGAAATTGATGATGCCCGAAGCGTAACCCTGGGTATCGATCCAGTTTGAATAGCCGGGATCGTGCGTAGTCAGCACCAGCCTGATCCTGCCATCGGCATCCACCGACGTGCGGCTCGGCGTGTAGCTGACATGGCGATAGAGATAGTCCATCGAATTGCCGAACATGGCCTCGTTGGTGATCATCCAGAAGCCGTCGAACGCATCGAATTCGAGGATCAGCGCCTCGTCTTGCGCCAGTTGCCAGTGCATCATGGTGATGAGGCGGCCCCGGCGCAGGTCGCGCGCCTCGGTTTCGGCGGTCCACGGCTTGTCGACCGCGAGGTTCTTGCCCGCGAACCGGTTGATCGCCTCAGGATCGATCTGGTCGCCCGATTCCCACACCCAGTCAGGCCAGAAGTCGACGCAGTCGTAAACGAAGTCGCCAGCCCAGCGCATCGCCTCGATCATCTGCTCGGGCGTGGTCATGGGCCTCGGGGCCGCCATGTCGACGCGCTCGATGCGATAGCTCGCCGGAACCTCGTCGAAACTGTCGAAATACTGGCGCAGGAACAGCTTGCGCGATCCCGGCGTGGTCGGCAGCCAGTTCTGTCCCTGTTTCTCGCCGCCGATATAGAGTTCGAATGAGCCGTCCCAGTTGGTGACGAGCTCGTGGCCGAACAGGTTGGCCTCCGGCGTATCGCTGAATGGTTCATGCAGGGTGCGCAGCTCGGTGCCATAGGCATCGGCGCTGCGCGGCCCCTGCACCGTCACGTTCCACATCCGGCAGGTGCCCTTGTTGCCGGTGATACGATAGACCGACTGGCCGTCGATCCATGCCTGCATGTAGATGCAGTCGGCATTGTCCGAGCCGAGCTTGCGAGTGGGCGAGCAGAACACGTGCAGCGCCGGATATTGCGTGTCCTTCGTTTCCAACGCGAGGTCGAAGGCCTGGCTGAGGTTCTGCGTCATGTAGCGGAAACCGTCGACCCGCTGCAGCGGGTTTGCCGGGTTGCACTCCTTGAACACCAGCTCGATCGTCATGCGCCTCTCCTCCCCGCTCTTTCGCCCAACCATGTCGGCAACGGCCCGCGCTGACAACACGCAATCGAAACGGCTTGACTCGACCGGGCAAGGGCCGCCTCTTAGGCCCTTATTCGGGAGAGACAGAAAATGGCGGAAGCGAAGAAAGAACTGGAACTGGAGCGCAATGCTCTGCTTGCCGAGGCGAAACGGCGCACCGGCCTCTCCGAATTCGGAGACACCTGGTTCCATGTGCCGCTCGACAAGCTGATCGAGTGCATGCACGCCGAAGCCAAGCTGAGCGAGCGAGGCGAGCACCTGTGGGCAGAGCGGCTGACGAACTTTCTAGAAAACCGGCTGATCCGCAACCAGCTGCTGAAGGACCATCCCGAAATCCTCGACGAGCAGGTCACCGTCTCCGCCGCGATCCTTAGCCTTGGCCGTACCGGCAGCACGAAGACCTTCCGCCTGCTCGCCTCGCCGCCGTGTCATACGGGGATCAAGGGATGGGAAGGTTTCTTCCCCTTCCCGCTCGAAGGCGAGGAGCCAGGCAATCCAGTTGAGCGCCGTCGCCGCGCGCAGGCGATCAAGGACGCCGGGCCGGACATGGAGGCAGTGTTCGGCAAGACCACCATCGAGACCCCGGTCGAGGAGGTGTTCATCATCGAACAGGGCTTCGTCGGCACCAGCTTCGAATGCTACGCTTGGCTGCCCACCTTCATCGAATGGCAGAAAGGCTTCGACCAGATGCCGGCCTACGAGGAACTGCGCGTCGTGTTGCAGGTGCTGCAGTGGCAGGATCCGTCACGCAGGGGTGCGAAGTGGATTCTGAAATCGCCGACCCACATGTCCGCCCCCCAGACGCTGCTCGACGCCTTTCCCAATTCGCTCATCATCCAGACGCACCGCGATCCGCTCAAGACCATGCCGTCGCACTGCTCGATGATCACGCCGCTCTACGGCATCTATTCGGACGACTACGACGCCAAGCAGGTTGGCCGCTTCACCTGCGAGCGCTGGGCGGCGATGACCAACGACGTGATCGACCTGCGCGAACGGATCGGCGACGATCGCTTCATCGACATCCAGTATGAGGATCTCACCGACGACGAGATGGGCGTGATGCGCACCGTGTTCGACCGGATGGGACAGCCGATGCGCGCTGAGGACGAGGCGGCAATGGAACAGCACAGGATCGACAACAAGCGCGACAAGTGGGCGCCGCACATCTACGATCTGGAGACCTACGGTCTTTCGGAAGAGATCATCAAGTCCGACTTCGCGCGCTACCGCGAGAAGCACATCGCCGGAGCATGATCAAGGCATCGCGTCGCCGCCGTTGATGTCGAGGATGGCGCCGGAAATCGCCGCCGCCCAGGGAGATGCGAGCATCAGCACACCGCGCGCGCAGTCAGGTCCCGGCGGGATCTTGCCAATCGAAATGTCGGCGGCGATCGACTGCTCGACTTCGGCTTCGGGCTTGCCCTGCGCCTGTGCCCAAGCGACGATCGTCTGGTCCACGGTCGGCCCGCCGATATAGCCCATCCGCGCCGTGTTTACCCGGATTCCATAGTGGCCAAGCTCCTTGGCGAGATAGCGCGTGGCACCTTCCATGCCCGCCTTGGAAGCCGAATAG
>JAURNJ010000014.1 GCA_030830245.1 Novosphingobium sp.
CCCCGGCCAGGTTCCCTCCATGCCGAAATGGACAACGAACAGCGAGGGCGAGAAACGCTTGTTCGCCAGGGATTTGCCCATCGCCTTGCCGCGCGGCGCGCCGGAAAGCAGGTCGCGATAGGAATGCACGATGTCGCCATTGCTGGCCACGGCGTCGAACCGTTCGCGCCATCCGCCGAGCGTTTCGACCTCGTTCGCCTTGTCGCCGATGGTATGGACCTGCACCACCGGGTCGCCGAGGCGGACGGTGCCGCCCAGCCGCTCGAAATGCGCGATCATGCCAGCGACCAGCCGGTTGGTGCCGCCCCTGGCCCACCAAACGCCGCCGTCCTTTTCCAGCTTGTGGATCAGGGCATAGATCGAACTCGTGGTCATCGGATTGCCACCGACCAGCAGCGTATGGAACGAGAGCGCCTCGCGCAGCTTCTCGCTCTTCACGTAACTCGAAACCATCGAATAGACCGAGCGCCAGGCCTGATGCTTGGCGAGGGCGGGCGCGGCCTTCAGCATCGACTTGAAATCGAGGAACGGCACATGGCCGAGCTTGACGTAGCCTTCCTGATAAACGCCTGCGGAATAGCGCAGGAACTCGTCGTACCCGTTCTGGTCGTCGGGGGCGACGCGCGCGATCTCGCGGCGGAGCGAGGCATCGTCGTTCGAGTAGTCGAAATTAGTGCCGTCCACCCAGTTGAGCCGGTAGAACGGCATCACCTGCATGAGTTCGACGTCCTGCGCCATATCGTGGCCCGAAAGCTGCCACAGCTCACGCAGGCAATCGGGATCGGTGATGACCGTCGGACCTGCGTCGAAGGTGAAGCCCTGCCGTTCCCAGAAATAGGCGCGCCCGCCGGGCTTGTCGCGCGCTTCGACAATGGTCGTGGCGATCCCCGCCGATTGCAGGCGTATGGCGAGCGCGAGACCGCCGAAGCCCGATCCAATGACGCAGGCGCGCTTGGCGATCATGCGCGGCGCTCCAGCGAGGCGAGCGGCCTGCCGCCGCCTGCCAGCGTGGCGATCGCGGCGGCGACCGGAACCGGCGGCTTGCCGGACAGGATTCGCAAGGTATCGGCGCGGGTGCCGCGTCCGGCATAGAAGCGCTCGATCAGGGGCTCGGGCAAACGATAGAACCTTTCGAGTATCGGCCAGCGGTCTTGCGGGGCGGCAGCCCCGAAGAGCATGCGAGCCAGCATGCGGTAGATTGTGGCACTCTGCCAGAGGCGGCGGGCCATGTCACGGCTGGCCTTGGCGAGTGCCGGTCCGGAAAGATCGGGCATCGCGGCAATCGCGAGCGCGGTGCTCACCGCCATTGGCAGCGAATAGCTGGTGAGCGGATGGAACAGCGCGGCGCGCGCTCCGGCGCGGGCGAGCGGTTCGTCGGCAGGCCAGAAGGCGCCGAAATCGCCGGTGGCGACCACCGGCAGCACGCCGGTTTCCTCGCGGCTGGCTTCGGCAACGCTCCAGCCTTGCGCTATGGCATAATCGGCGATGCGCGAGCGCAAGAGGTCGCGGTCGAGATCGGGCGTGTCCGAATAGTAGGTGTCCTCGACGAAGACTTCGGTTTCGGAGAAGGGCAGGCAATAGACGAAGCGATAGCCGTCAAGCTGGTCTACCCGCGCGTCCATGACGATCGGGCGGACGAGGCCGTGCGGCGCTTCGAGCCGGAGCACCTGGCCGAGGAACTTTTGCCAGCCGCCTGCCATGTGAGGCAGCGAGGAGGCGCCGCGCGCGTCGATCACTGCGCCAGCTTCGAGCTCGCTTCCGTCTTCAAGTGTCAGGCCAGTCGGCCCTGCTTTGCTGACGGCGGTTCCCGTCAACAGCGCGTGAGCAGGCAGGACTTCGCGCAAGTGCGCATCGAGCCGCTGGCTGGTGATCGAATGGTAGGCGGTGGCGGGCCTGCGCGAATGGCGGGGAAAGTGGACATCGTAGCCCTGCCAGCGGCAGGCCACCATCGGATCGAGCAAGGCAGCGCCTGCGGCATCGACATCGCTGGCAAAGAACGACCAGACATGATTGCCACCGAAATGCTCGCCGCTTTCGATCAGCGCCAGCGTCAGGTCCGGGCGCGACTTGGTCAGGGCGAGCGCAATCAGCCCGCCTGCCAGACCTCCGCCCAGGATGGCGATGTCGATGTGATTGCGGATCATTGCCAGGCGTTAATAGGGCTTCGGGCAGTGCGCCGCAACTTGGCTTGCTCGGCCCTTTCGGGCATGTGACGCATCCGTGTAGCCAAAGCAGGAGCCAAGGGCTTGAAAAGCCTGATGCCGACCCGCGCGGCGTGGATCCTCTCGCTGGGCCTTTGGGCCTATTGCGCCTTCATCCTGTTTGCCATGCAGCGCCCGTGGATTTGCGAGTGCGGCACAATCAAGGCGTGGCACGGGGTCGTGCAATCGGCTGAAAACAGCCAGCATCTCGCCGACTGGTACACGTTCAGCCACATCATCCACGGCCTGCTGTTCTATGCGGGCGCGCACCTGCTGTGGCGCAAGTGGAACCTGTTCGACGGCGCGCCGACGCGCTGGGCGCTGCCGATCGCAGTGGCGCTGGAGGCAAGCTGGGAGGTGCTGGAAAACTCGCCGATGATCATCGAGCGCTATCGCTCGGTCACTGCGAGCTTCGGCTATTCGGGCGATTCCATCGTCAATTCGATGGCGGACATCGGCTGGATGATCCTCGGGTTCTGGGCTGCCAGCCGCCTGCCCTGGAAGGCAAGCGTGGCGCTGGCGCTGGCTTTCGAGCTGATGACGCTGATCGTCATCCGCGACAACCTGACGCTGAACGTGCTCATGCTGGTCTGGCCGGTCGACGCAATCCGTGTGTGGCAGGCGGGGGGCTGAACGGGTATAACCCAAACAATGAGATTCGCTTTAGCGGCAGCCGCTTTGTCTGCCTTCGTCCCGGTCAGCGGTGCCTTCGCGCAGCCCGCGCCTCCATCCGGATCCAACGTGTTTGCGGGAGACCACATCACTGTCGGCGCCGGCTTGATCTATGGCCCGAGCTACGACGGTTCGGACGATTACGTCGCCAGCCCGGTGCCGGCGTTGCAGGGCAACCTTGCCGGGATCGCCATCTCCCCACGTCCCGGCGGAGTCGCGCTGGACGTGGTCCCCGATGCTCGCGATGCGAAGATCGGCCTGACGCTCGGACCGGTCGCGACGCTTTCCAGCAATCGCGCCAGCCAGATCGAAGACCCGGTGGTTCGCGCCGCGGGCAAGCTGGACAAGGCGGTGGAAGTGGGAGCGAACGCTGGGCTTTCGGTCAATCGCGTGCTCCATCGCTTCGATAGCCTGAGCTTATCGGCCGACGTCAAATGGGACGTCGCGGGCGCGCACTCGGGCCGCACGATCAGCCCGACGATCACCTACACCAGCCCGCTCAGCAGGGCCGCGCTCGTTTCGCTTTCGGCTTCACTCCGCCACGTCGACGGCGACTTTGCCCGCTATTACTATTCGGTCAGCGCGGCGCAGGCGGCGGCCAGCGGCCTGCCACGCTTCGACGCCAAGAGCGGCTGGGAGAGCTGGAGCCTGGGCGGTTTTGCAGCCTATGACCTGTCCGGAAACGCCCTGGACGGTGGCTTTTCGGTCATCGCCATCGCAACCTACAGCCGGATGACGAACGATGCCGCCAGAACGCCCTACACTGCGCTGCGCGGCGACGCCGATCAGTGGACCGGCGCGCTCGGGATAGCCTACACGTTCTAAGCGCTGGCCTAGGCCCGCACTTCCATGCCCGGTAATTGCCCGCTCTCGCGCCAGTCCTTCAGGATCTCCTGATACTTGAACCAGCCGCCGCTATAGGCGCCATTGCGCGCTACTTGAGGCGAGACATGGCCTTCGCCGTTGTAGTAGCCGGGAGTGCATTCCTGGAGGTATTTGGCGCGGTTGCGCGCGGTGGCAAGGACCTGCTCCACCCAGTCCTCCTCGGCCTCCGGCGTCACTTCGACAGCGCGCGCCTGTCGCTCGGCAGCAGCGGAAACGACATAGGCGAGGTGCTTGCCCTGCTCGTCGAGGCTCAGCGGGAAATTCAGCGTCATGCCCGACTGAACGTTGTTGAGTACGAAGAACAGGTTGGGAAAGCCGTTGACGTGCATGCCGTGGAGTGTGGCTACGCCGTCCTTCCACTTTTCGCTGATGGTAAGCCCGTCGCGCCCATAGACCTGATAGCCGGTGCGGCTGGAGATGTCGGTTCCCACCTCGAAGCCGGTGGCGAAGACGATGCAATCCAGTTCGTATTCGACACCATTGGCGACGATGCCCTTGGGCGTGATGGCCTCCACGCCCTTGCCGTCGGTGTCGATCAGGTGGACGTTGGGCCGGTTGAAGGTCGGCAGGTAGTCCTCGTGAAAGCAGGGGCGCTTGCAGAACTGGTTGTAATAGGGCTTGAGTGCGTCGGCTGTTGCCGGGTCCGAGACGATTGATTCTACTCGTTCGCGGATCGATTCCATTTTCTTGAAATCGGCGAGCTGGACAAGCTCCGCCATCTTCGCGGGATCGTCGCTCTTGTTGGTCGCGCTCAAGCTGGAGAGACTGCGGAATATCTCGGTCCAGCCGTCGTTGACCAGGTCCTGTTCAACAGGGTGGCCAGTCGCCGCGGCCTCGAAATTCTCCATCCGCTCGCGCTGCCAACCGGGCTGGAGCGACGACACCCAGTCCTGCGGTGTGTCGTAATTGTCGCGAATGTCGACCGACGAAGGCGTTCGCTGGAAAACGAACAGTTCCTCGGCGGCGGCCCCAAGATGCGGGACGCATTGCACCGCCGTCGCGCCGGTGCCGATAATGCCGACGCGTTTGTCGGCAAGCCCAGTCAGGTTCCCGTCAGCATCGCCGCCGGTATAGTCATAGTCCCAGCGGCTGGTGTGGAAGGTGTGGCCTTCGAAACTGTCGAGGCCGGGGATGCCAGGCAGCTTGGGCTTCGACAGCCAGCCATTGGCGATGACGACGAAGCGCGCGCGCAGCTTGTCGCCGCGATTGGTCTCGATATGCCAGCGCTTGTCTTCCTCGTTCCAGGCGAGCCCGGTCACTTCGGTTTGCAACAGGGCCTTGTCATAGAGGCCGAAATGCCGGGCGAGGGTGCGGCAATGTTCGAGAATGTCCGCCGCCTTGGCGTACTTGTTAGGCGGCATTTGGCCCACTTCCTCTAGCAGCGGCAGGTAGATGTAGCTTTCGACATCGCAGGCCGCGCCGGGATAGCGGTTCCAGTACCACGTGCCGCCTACGTCGCCGCCCTTCTCGATGATGCGCACATCGTCGATCCCCGCCCGCTTGAGGTGGCACGAAGTCATGAGCCCGCCAAAACCGCCGCCGATGCACACGACCTCGTTCTCGTCGCTGATGGGGTCGCGGGTAAAGCCGGGCTCGACGTAGGGATCCTGATCGAGATAGGCGAACTTGCCCTTCAGCTCGACATATTGGCCGATGCCTTCGGCGCGCAGGCGCTTGATGCGTTCCGCCTCGTAGCGCTTCGCCAGTTCCTGCGGATCGATTTCCTTGGTCGCCATGTTCGTCGCCATCCTCAAATGCCAAATCCCCGACACCATGACTCCGGTGCCGGGGTTTGACAATAGGGGCAGGGCGGTATCATTTCCACATGCCTCTTGGCCGTGCCGCAGTGGTCGTGGCGTTCAGATCGCGTTGATCGGCAGCCGCAGAAAAGTGTGCCCGCCCGGAGAGGCGGGGGGCATGGCTCCCGCGCGGATGTTCACCTGAAGCGAAGGCAGGATCAGCAACGGGGCTTCCAGCTTCGCGTCGCGTGCGCTGCGCATGGCAACGAACTCATCCTCGGTGATGCCTTCGTGGATGTGGACATTGGCGCGGTTCTGTTCGGCGACCGTGGTTTCCCAGACGAAATCGCTGCGTCCCTCGGGCAGGTAGTCGTGCCCGACGAACATGCGCGTCTCTCCCGGCAGGGCAAGGATCCTGCGGATCGAGCGATAGAGCGCCGTGGCGCTGCCGCCAGGAAAGTCGGTCCGCGCTGTGCCATAGTCGGGCATGAACAGCGTATCGCCGACGAACACGGCATCGCCGATGATGTAGCTGACGCAGGCAGGCGTGTGACCGGGCGTGTGCATCATGCCAATCTCGAGTTCGCCCAGTGGCAGGCTTTCACCCTCGCTCACCAGCCGGTCGAACTGGCTGCCGTCTGGCGTCACGTCGTCGGCCTCGAACAGCGCGCCGAACGCTTTCTGGATCACCGTGATATCGGAGCCGATCACGACCGGCACGCCGGTTTTTTCGCGCAGGTAATGCGCAGCGGAGAGGTGATCGGCATGGGCGTGCGTATCGAGAATCCACTTCAGGTCGAGCGATCCGGCCCCGATATAGTCGAGCAGGGCGTCTGCTGACCCAGTCGAGGTGCGCGCATTGCGCGCGGTGAAATCGAGCACCGGGTCGATAATCGCCGCAGCGCGGGTGGTCGGATCATGGACCACGTAGCTGACCGTGGAGGTGGCGGAGTCGAAAAATCCGCGAACGATGGGCTTGCTGGGCATGTCTGAACTCCTTCGCTCACTATATTAGGTATTGCTAAATTAGAATCAATGCATATAATGCAGGTCATGTTCGATCTTACCCGTTTCGACCTCTCGTTGTTCGAGCAAAGCGCAGGCCGCGCCGTGTCGCTGCTGCGCCTGCTCGGCAACGAGAAGCGCCTGATGATCCTGTGCCAGCTTGCCGAAGAGGAATTGCGCGTTGGCGAAATCCAGGAGCGCGTCGGCCTCTCGCAGTCCGCGCTTTCGCAGCATCTTGCCTTGCTGCGAGAGGAGGGCGTGGTGGCGACGCGGCGGGAAGGTACGACGATCCGTTACCGCATTGCCGATCATGCGGCGCTGCGGGTGATCCAGACCCTGGCGGAGCTGTTCTGCCCGCCGGAAATGAGGAAATGACCATGATTGCCACACTTACCAAATTGTCGCCGCAAGAGGTGCAATCGCGCATTTCGGCGGGCCGCGCCGTGCTTGTCGATATCCGCGAGCCTGACGAATTTGCCCGCAGCCATGTCGCAGGCGCGCATTCGCAGCCGCTTTCCGGCTTGGAGCAATCGCACCTTACCGTCGATCCGGATGCCGACGTCGTGTTCACCTGCCGCACCGGCATGCGAACCGCCGGAGCTTGCGACCGCCTCGCCGCGCGCGTTACCGGCGAGGCCTATGTGCTCGACGGTGGTTTCGACGCATGGCGGGCGGCGGGCCTGCCGCTCGAGGAAGACACTTCTGCGCCGATGGAGATTAACCGGCAGGTGCAGATCACCGCAGGGCTGATGATCCTTGCGGGCGTCATCCTGGGCTTCGCAGTCGCGCCGGGCTGGTTTGGCCTGTCTGCCTTCGTCGGTGCGGGCCTGACCTTCGCGGGCCTGAGCGGAACCTGCGCCATGGCCCGGCTGCTGATGCTTGCGCCATGGAACCGGCCGCGGAGCGCGTGACATGACCGGGTGGGAGCCGCTGCTGCTCGCCGCGATCGGCGGCATGATGGTAGGTTTCCTCCTGACGCTGTACGGCGGGGGCGGGTCCGTGCTGGCGACGCCCTGGCTGATTTATGTTGTCGGCGTTGCTGACACCCATGCGGCGATCGGAACCTCGGCTGCCGCAGTCGCGGTGAACGCCGCCACCGGACTTGCCGCGCAGGCGAGGGCTGGCAAGGTCAAATGGCCTTGCGCTTCGGTCTTCGCCATTTCCGGACTGGCGGGCGCGCTGATCGGCGCACAGCTCGCAAAACAGGTGGATGGTGCAGCGCTGCTCTCGTGGTTTGCCGTCGCGATGATCGCCATTGCCGTATCGATGCTGATCCCGCGCAAGAGCGAGGGTGATCCGTCGGTCTACCTCAAGCCGGCGATGGTCCTGAAACTCGCGCCGGTCGGCCTTGTCGCGGGCCTTGCGGCAGGGTTCTTCGGCATCGGCGGCGGCTTTCTGATCGCGCCGGGCCTGATGGCGTCCACCGGCATGACGCTGGCCAACGCTTCGGCTTCCTCGCTGGTGTCGGTGACCCTGTTCGGCACGGCGACGAGCGCATCTTATGCGGCTGCGGGGCAATTGATGTGGCCGCTGTTCGGCGCACTGGTTGCGGGCGGGGCGGCGGGAACGCTGGCGGCCATGCCGGTCTCGAAACGCCTTGCGGGCAGGGGGCAGTTGGCCCGCACGCTCTTCGTCCTGATGGTGATCGCGGTGGGGGTCTGGATACTGGTTCGCTAGGCGTTCTGGACCTCGCGCATCAGCGAGCTTGGGTAGGGCGCGATCAGGCGCGAGGCGCGGTTCCAGTCTGCATAAAGCCAGTCGTCCTGCGCCTGCGGATCGCATGGCAGGATTACGGGCATGGTCTCGCGCCCGGCTCCACGCAGCAGGGCATTGGGCTCGCAGGTGAGCAGCGCGAAACTGGGAACTTCGCTGTCCTTCCACACTCCGGCAAAGGCGAACAGCGGCTGGTCGGCGCAGGCGAACCAGTGGCGCAAGCGCTTGCCTTCCCTGTCGTCTCCCTTGCCCCACACCATGAACAGGGTGGCGGGCACGAAGCAGCGGAACTCGCTGTTCCTGAGGTTGCCGATCCAGAAGGGGCTGTCCGGGTTGCGCACGGTCAGCACGGCGCGGGAGGCATCGTGTGCGGAAGGTGGTGGCGGCACGCCCCACAGGCGCGGGATCATCCGCCGTTCCAGCCGCTTTCCGGCAGGGCGCGGCCCGGCAATGAACTCGCGGCCCGCGGTGATGACGGGAGCGAACTTGCCGGGCGCAATATGCCCGCCCGCCCATGGGTCTTCGCCCACCCGCGCACCGAACGTGGCTGCGATCTCACTGGCAGTGGCGTCGAGTCGATAAAGGACTGTCACCCCCCGCCGCCAACCTCCACCAGCATGTGCGCGCTCATGTTCCCGATCATATCGAGCATCGAATAATCGCGCGCGGTGAAGTGCCAGCCCTGCGAATCCTTCGCGAACTCGTCATGATATCTACCCGCGCAGATCACCTGCAGCGGCAGGTCGGGCGTCGCCTGATGCACGGTGTAATAGGAGCGAGCTGTGGCCGTGCCGGACGCCTCGTCCACCTCGATGATCGGGTTGGTGACGACATGCTTGGTGCGCGGCGTGCCGCAAGGGTAAAGGCGCACGTGCGATTGCCATACCGCGAGCATCCCAGCTGCGCCCTCGATCACCGCATCACCCGCCATTCGAACCTTCGCCCGCGCGAACAGTTCGGCGGTACCCGCAAGATCGCCGGAATCGATCAGTTCGGCATAGCGATAGAGCAGGTTGGCGATGTGGGTGGCGTCGTTCATACGGATGTCCTCTCCTTGCATCTGGACGCACGGTCCATGCGCCACTAGAATGCGCCATCCCCGGGGAGCCAGCAAGGCCGTAGCGATGTTTCGCGAAGGCCCGGAATGGACGGCTGAGAGGGGCGCGTCGCGGCGTCCGACCCGTTGAACCTGAACCCGTTAACACGGGCGGAGGGAGGGCTGCTTGCAAGCGCTCCGTTTCCGCCCCGATAAGGAAGCGCATCATGGCAGACATCAACAGCCCCCTCGAAATCGGCGTCACCACCGGGCCCATTCGCGGATCGCGCAAGATCCATGTCGGCCCGCTGCGAGTTGCCATGCGCGAGATTGCGCTTGAACCTTCGAGCGGCGATGCGCCGGTGCGGGTCTACGACACCTCCGGACCCTACACCGATCCCGAGGCCATGATCGACATTCATGCGGGCCTCGCTCCCCTGCGGCGGGAGTGGCAGCTCGAACGCGGCGATGTGGAGGAGTATGAACCCCGCGAAGTGCGCCCGGAGGACAACGGCCAGTTGGGGCCGGATCGCTCGGGCGGCGTTCCCCCGTTCCCCACCGCGCTGCGCCGTCCGCTGCGGGCCAAGGCCGGGGCCAACCTGTCGCAGATGCATTACGCCCGCCGGGGCATCATCACCCCCGAGATGGAATATGTCGCCACCCGCGAAAATCTCGGGCGCGAGCGTCTGGCCGAATATGTCCGTGACGGCGAGAGCTTCGGCGCGTCGATCCCCGATTTCGTCACCCCCGAATTCGTCCGCGACGAAGTGGCGCGGGGCAGGGCTATCATTCCCTCCAACGTCA
>JAURNJ010000108.1 GCA_030830245.1 Novosphingobium sp.
CGGTGCCGTCCATGTCGATCGCGCCGCCTTCGAGGATCCAGTCCGCCGTTGCGACTGCCAGCCCTGCATCGCGGGCCAGCGCCGCGCCGATCTCCTGATCGCCCTCCATCAGATATTTGCCGCCCCAGCCGTTGAAGCCAAAGCGGCGCGCCTCGCGCGATCTGTCATCGCCGAGCAGAACCAGCGGGCCGGTGTCGCGAAGCCACACATCGCCATAGGCGCGACGTTCGAGCCGTACCCCGGCTGAGACCATCGACCTTGCCCGCGCCTCGTTCGCCTCGTCGCGCACCAGCAGGCGCACTTCCTGCCCGCTTTCGACAACGGCATTGGCGAAGGCCGCGATCTGTTCCTGCGCTGCTTCGAGAAAGCCGGGCCATTCCTCCGCGTCATGGGGAAAGCCGATCCACAGCCATTCCTGCGGATGCCATTCGGGAGGGAAGCGAAAGGGCATCAACAGCCACCCTCTCCCGCACAACTGGCATCGCGCGCGGCGCGAAACTCGTCGCCCTGATACCAGTTGGGCCAGTCCTCGCTGTCGGCCAGCTTGCGCCCCAGCCGGTAATACAGGCGCAGCTCGCGCATGATTCCCGACCAGTCCCAGCTTTCCGAGTATTCGTCGCCCGGAGCGTGATAGCGCTTGGCGATATACTCTTCGGCCCAGGCCTTGCCCGCTGCCTGCCCGCCGGGTTCCAGGTCTTCGCCTGCCTCGACATAGAACATCGGCACGCCCAGCTTGGCGAGGCTGAAATGGTCGGATCGATAGTAAAAGCCCTTTTCCGGAGAGCTGTCGGGAGTCATGTATCGCCCTTCGGCGGCAACCGCGTCCTGAAGCACCGCGTCGAGTTCCGACTTGCCGCCGCCAATCACCTTAACGTCCTTCGCGGGCGGCTGCGGATAGAGAGCGTCCATGTTCACCCCGCCTACGGTCTGCGACAGTGGATAGACCGGGTTCGCGGCGTAGTATTTCGAGCCCAGCAAGCCCGATTCCTCGGCGCCGAGCGCGATGAACAGCACAGAGCGTTCGGGCGGTCCCGCTTGCCGGAATGCGTCTGCCAGCGCCACCAGTGCCGCCGTGCCGGTGGCGTTGTCGACTGCGCCGTTGCAAATGGTGTCCGGTCCGGTCTCCATGCATTTGCCGAGATGATCGTAGTGCGCGGTGTAGAGCACATATTCATCGGGGCGCGTCTTGCCCGGCAGCAGCCCGATGACATTGCTGGTCGCGGTTTCGCGCAGGTCGTTCTTCAGCGAAAGGCTGGCGGTCATGCCGAGAGGCACTGGCTTGAAGCCTTGCTTTGTCGCCGCCACCGAAAGCGCGGCGAAATCCTGCCCGGCGGCAGCGAGGACTTTTTCGGCGACCGCCTTCTGTATCCAGCCGTTGAACTTCGTTTCGCCCGCACCGCCGTCCGCGCTGCGCGCGAAGGATTGCGGCCCGACCTGGCTGTTTTCGACCACGTTCCAGCCATAGGCGGCGGGGAAGGTATCGTGCACGATCAGCGCGGCTGCCGCGCCTTGCCTTGCCGCCTCCTCGTACTTGTAGGTCCAGCGCCCGTAATAGGTCATGGCCCGGCCGTTGAACGCGCCATCCTGTCCTTCCATGGCATAGTCCGGATCATTCACCAGGATCACGGCGGTCTTGCCGCGCATGTCGAGCCCCGCGTAATCGTTCCAGCCCTTTTCCGGCGCGACGATGCCATAGCCGACGAAGACCAGCTCGCTGTCTGCGATGTCGATCGAGGGAACCACGCGATAGGTGCCGCCGGTATATTCCGGCCCGAAGGCGAAGGAGAGCGACTGGCTCTTGCCCTCTATTTTCAGCGGAGAAACGTCCTTCGCGGTGATCTCGACCAGCGGCACGGTCTGCGTCCAGGCTCCCTTGTTGCCCGGTTGCAACCCGGCGCTGGCGAATTGCTGCTGGATGAAGGCAACGGATTTCGCATCGCCCGTCGCGCCCGGAGCGCGACCTTCATAGGCATCGCTGGCGAGTTCGCGGACAACGTCCTTCAGGATCGTTGCCGATACGGCTGGCACCTCCGGCGGTGTGGGGGGTGGGGGAACGGTGGCGCAGGCGCACAGGGCGAGCGCGGCGAGAGGCGGGAACAGGAATTTCATGGGTGCGACCTTCGTGATTTGTCCCTGCTGGTTGCCAGAGCGCGCTTAAGGCAGCAAGCTGGCGCGCATGGAAAATGACTGGCAATCGGCAATCGAACGGGCACATGCGCATTCGCCCTTCCTGTCGCGGGCGATGGATCGCCTGCCGGAACTGGTGGACCTGGCGCAGTCCGGCGACGGCGAGGCAATGCTGGCGCTTGCCCGACAACAGGGAGAGGGCATCGAGGATCTGCGCGTTGCCCTGCGGCGAGAGCGGATGGCGCTGGCCCTGGCGCTGGGTCTCGGCGATCTCGCGGGAGCCTTCCCGGTCGCGCGGGTGTGCCGCGAACTGTCCGAATTTGCCGATCGTGCACTCGACGCCGCGATTGCCGAGGCGATCCTGAACCGTGTGCCAGATGCCGATCCCGCCGGCTTCTTCGCCCTTGCGCTTGGCAAGCATGGTGCCTGCGAGCTGAACTACAGCTCCGACATCGACCCCATCCTGCTGTACGATCCGGCGATTCTCCCGCGCCGCGAACGCGACGAGCCGGGCGAGGCAGCGCAACGGGTCGCGCGCCGCGTGGTCGAGACGCTCTCGGCCGTGACCGACGAAGGTTATGTTTTCCGGGTCGACCTCCGGCTGCGTCCCGCTTCCGAAGTCAGCCCGCTTGCGATCTCGATCGATGCAGCGCTCAGCCATTACGAAAGTTCCGCGCTCGCCTGGGAACGTGCTGCCTTCATCCGTGCCCGCGCGGTTGCGGGCGATGTGGCGGCAGGCGAAGCGTTCCTTGCCGCGATCCGGCCCTTCGTATGGCGAAAGGGGCTCGATTTCGGGGCCATCTCGGAGATTTCGCGGCTCACTGCGCGCATTCGCGACGCCAACCCCTCCTCGCAGGTGCCGGGGCCGGGCTTCGACCTCAAGAAGGGGCGCGGCGGCATCCGCGAGATCGAGTTCTACGCGCAGACCCACCAGATGATCCATGGCGGGAGGAACCCAGCGCTGCGCCTGCGCGGCACCCGCGCCAGCCTCGACGCGCTTGCCGAGGCCGGGCTGATCCCGCCCGAGGACGCGATCCTGCTCGGCGAGAATTATGACAGGCTGCGCTGCATCGAGCACCGCTTGCAGATGGTGCAGGACCGGCAGACGCACAGCCTGCCCTCGCGCGCCGACGCGCTCGACGGCGTGGCGCAGCTGCATGGCCTGCCCGACGGCGCTGCGCTCGTTGCCGAAGTCCAGGCTATCAGCGAGGAAGTTGGCGCGCGTTACGACGACCTTCTGCGCGCCAATGCGGCAGCGCAGAGCGCCTTCCCGCTCCCGTCCACCGGGCCCGAACTGGAAGTCGCGCTCGATCAGATGGGATTTGCCGATCCGCACGGTATCGCCGAGCGAGTCGGCGGGTGGCAATCGGGCAAGTTCAAGGCGCTGAAGAGCGACGCCGCTATCGCCGCCTTCGAGGCAATCAAGCCCGCCGTGCTCGACGCTCTTGCCCGCGCGCCCGAACCGGAACCGGCCATGCTGCGCTGGGAACGGCTGCTCGCCCAGTTGCCGAGTGCGCTCAACCTGTTCCACCTGCTCGAGGCTCGGCCAGGATTGCTTGAACTGCTGGCGCGCATTATGGCGCTCGCCGACCCGTTGGCCGAAGCGCTGGCGCGACGGGCTGACCTGCTCGATCCGCTGATCGATGCCCGGGCGTTCGACCTGCCGGGCAGTGTGGACGAACTGGCGATCCGGTTTTCCCGGCGCGAGGCCGATGACGGCTACGAACAGGTGCTCGATACGGTGCGCCGCGAAGTCGGCGAACTGCGCTTTGCGCTTGGCGTGCAGCTGGTCGAAGGAACGAGCGATCCGCTGGAGATCGGCGCGGCGCTGTCGCGGATAGCCGAAGCAGCCCTGCGCGTGCTGGTCGAGGCCGCCATGACGGAATTCCGCAAGGCATACGGCACGATTGCCGAAAGCGAACTGGTCATATTGGGGCTTGGACGGCTGGGCGGCGGCATGCTGACCCATGCGTCCGACCTTGACGTGGTATTCCTGTTCACCGGCGAGCCGTCTGCGCAGTCCGACGGGCCGCGCCCGCAAGGGGCGACCCAATATTACAACCGGCTTACCCAGCGTGCGATCGCGGCATTGAGCGTGCCGACAGCTGAGGGTGCGCTCTACGAGATCGACACGCGCCTGCGGCCTTCGGGCGCGCAGGGTCCGCCGGCGGCGAGTTTCGAGAGTTTCGAACGCTACCAGCGCGAGCAGGCGTGGACCTGGGAGCACATGGCATTGACTCGCGCGCGGCCGGTGTTCGGCTCGCTGCAAGCGAGCGCCGAGGTTTGGGGCATCGTGCGCGAGATACTGGTTGCTCCGCGCGATCCCGAAAAATTGCGCGGCGACGTGCTGGAAATGCGCGCGCGCATGGCCGAACACAAATCGCCAGCGGGTCCGCTCGATGTCAAACTGCTGCGCGGCGGGTTGGTCGATCTCGAATTTCTCGTCCACTTCCTGCAATTGCGCGAGGGCACGGCGCTGCATCCCGACCTGGGCGCGGCACTAGCCGAACTGGTCGAGCAGGACCTGATGCCGGCCCAGGCGTGCGAAGCCTATGAGACGATGAGCCGCCTGATCATCGCCGCGCGCCTGATCTCGCCGGACGGGCAGGTGCCCCATGAGACAGGCTGCGCAGTGCTTGCCAAGGCATGCCAATTTGACGATTGGGAGGCATTGATGGCTGCTCTGGACGATGCACGCCGACTGGTTGCCCGGCTGTGGGTCGAGCTGCTCGGCGAGAGAATGGAGATCGAAGGATGAGCGAGAATCCCGGCCCCGGCGATGCGATGCCCGATGTCGCCATGGAACTTCCCGATGGCGGCAGCGTCAAGCCTTCCGACTTCAGGGGCAGGAAGCTGGTCATGTTCTTTTACCCCAAGGACAATACGCCGGGCTGCACCACGGAGAACCAGGATTTCACTGCGCTCAAGCCGCAATTCGACGAGGCCGGCGTGGCCCTGCTGGGGGTCAGCAAGGACGGGCCAAAGCAGCACAGGAACTTCATCGCCAAGTACGATCTTGCCGCCCCGCTCGCTAGCGATGCGGCCGAGGGTGGGCTTTCCGATGCGCTCGGCATCTGGACCGAAAAGCAGAACTATGGTCGCACCTACATGGGCATGGTGCGCACCACCTATCTCGTCGATGCGGAAGGCAGGATTACGCGGGTCTGGAACAAGGTGAAGGTCAAGGGCCATGCCGCCGAAGTGCTGGAGGCGGCAAAGACGCTTTGACGCGCGAGAATGACACTGTCGGTGGTGCGATAGCTGCCGCGCTGCGCACCTGCGAGCCTCGCGACAAGGTGCTTGCCGCGCGTTCGGTGGCGCGGGACTGGCATCTGGGAAGGCTGGAGTTGGCCTTTCCAGAGGCGATGCCGGAGCGTCCCGGCAGGCCCGAGCAGCCCGAGCTGCTGGCGCCGCGCCACATGCCCCGGCGCGGGCGCGGGCAGTCGCTGCGCGGACGGCTCGCGCTGTTCCATGCCCTGGCGCATATCGAATTCGTCGCCATCGACCTGGCGCTCGACATGGCCGGTCGCTTCGGATCGGAGATGAGCAAGGAGTTCATCGGCGAATTCCTCGCGGTGGCGGCGGAAGAGGCGATGCATTTCGCGCTGCTCGACCGGCACCTGCGTTCCTTGGGTAGCCATTATGGTTCCTTGCCCGCGCACGACGGCTTGTGGAGTTCCGCCCACGCGACACGGCACGATGTCGCCGCGCGGCTCGCCGTGGTGCCCATGGCGCTCGAAGCGCGCGGTCTCGATGTCACTCCGCAGACCATTGCACGGCTTCTGGAGGCGGGAGACGCGCGTGGCGCGCGGGTGCTGAGTCGCATCCTTGACGACGAAATCCGCCATGTCGCGATCGGTACAAAGCACTTTATTGCCTTGGCCGAACGACGCGGCGAGGCGGCCAATACGCTGTGGAAATCCCTAATAAAGGTGCACTTTGCCGGCTCCGTTCATCCACCGTTCAACGACTCAGCGCGCCGTGCAGCCGGTTTGTCGCGGGAATTCTATGCAGAGGTTGATTAGGCAAGGCGTGCCTGTCTAGTTGGCGACAAGAGAAGGCGGGGGGGCCGGCTTACTCGAAAATACGGTTTCAAGCTGCCTCGTGGCCACATGCATTTAGCTAGGGCGCGAAGCGGCAAAACCGGTCTGGAGCGCATGTCGCCCGCCGGTAACGAAGAGAGTACGAGACTTTGCGATTCAACCGCGTAAGCCTGGCAGTTACCTTCCGAGCATTTGCCAAAAGTTTTGCCGCGCTGGCCTGCCTTGCGCTGACCCCTGCGGCCTATGCGAACAGCAGTTCGAACGCCGACATCGCAGCGCCGCTTCGCGCCGCGAACGAAGCCAATCAATCGGTTTCGGGTGGGCAGGACGAGCGGTTCAGCGCGCTGTTCAGCAATTGGCGCTCGCTGGAAGCCAGCCAGGTCCCCGCGTTGGCCGCCGTTGCCGAGGCGCAAAACCAGGCAGGCATGGGCGGTGTGACTTCGGGTACGATCGCCGGTTTCCGCGCTGGCGGACCGCAGGTTTCGATCCCCTCGCGGATGCCTCTCGCCGGTCTCACGATGACCAGCGATTACGGCATGCGCTTCCATCCGGTGACGGGACGCCGCGCAGCCCACAAGGGTGTCGATCTGGCTGCGCCGACCGGAACCCCGATTTTCGCAACCGGCGATGGCATGATCAGCCGTGCGTCGTGGTACAGCACTTACGGCCTTTATGTCTCGATCGAGCATGGCGGCCAGATCCAGACGCGCTATGCGCACATGTCCCGCCTGAACGTGGCTGAAGGCCAGCGGGTTCGCAAGGGTGATATCATCGGTTTCGTCGGTTCGACCGGCCGCTCGACTGGCCCGCACCTGCATTACGAAGTGCGTGTCGACGGCGCTGCCGTTAATCCCGTGCCCTACATGAACAGCTATCAGTTCGTGCGTGAAAGCAGCGATCCGGCTCTTGGGCGCGGCGGCGAGTAATACTTCGCGCAAGCGCCGCTGGCGCTTGCTGCACACTTCCTGAAATTTTTGGCTTGATCAGCCCGCTTCGGCTTCGAGCGCAGCGCTATCGAGGATACGCACCTCGCGGCGCGACGGCAGATCGACGATTCCTGCGTCCTTCAAACGGGTAAACTGGCGGCTGACGGTTTCGATCGTCAGGCCAAGAATATCCGCGATCTGTTGACGCGAAAACGGCAACTCGATTGTTTCCGGTCCATCTTCGAAGCGGAATTCGCAGCCCTTGGGCGCGTTCAGCCTATCCCGCGTTTCAAGCAGGAAGGACGCGATCTTTTCTGACGCCGACTTGCGCCCGAGGAGCAGCATCCAACGTCGCGTGCAGTCAAGCTCGCCAAGCGTGCGTTCGAGCAGCTTGTGTTCAAGCTGCGGGTGCGCGGCGGCAAAAGCAGTGAAGTCTCGCCGATTGAACAGGCAAACACGCGCATCGGTGAGCGCCGTGACCCCGTGACTGTTCGCGCCTCCGAAGGGTCGCCCGATGAAATCGGCCGGGTAGACCACGCCGACGATCTGCTCGCGGCCGTCTTCGGTATTGGATGACAGCTTCAGCACGCCGTCGATCACATTGGCGACAAGGACCGAATCCTCGGCCTCCCAGATCAGCGATTCGCCAGGGGCAAGGGCTCGCTGCCGCCCGATCGCATTCAGCGCCGCGAGTTCGTCAACGTCCAGACCGGACAGATCGCCCGGTTGCGGACCACACAGGTATCGCAATTGCTCACGCAGCGGCGTTACCAGTACAGAGGCTCTGCCTCAACCCACGATAAGACCGAACAGGCTCGTTCTATTCAGCCTGCGGAGCTGCCTCTGCCGCGTTCATGGGCAGGCCGCCCATTTCGTCGACCAACTTGATGTAGCTGTCGAGATAGGCAAGCACGAGAACCTGACCGATTTCGGTGTTCTGGTAACCCCCGCCAGCGACTGCCGCGAAGGTGCCGCCGAACCAGCCACCACCACCACCGCCAAAGGCAATGTCTGACTTGCGGGCATAGCCTTCGGACAGCGCGACTTCCTCGGTCGTACGCACGTTCACCACGGAAAGAGTGACGCTGGCCTCGCTCTTCTTGACCTTCAGGCCACCCAGCACCGCGCCTCCGAAACCGCCGATCAGCCCGCCAAGGCCGCTACCACCCGAATTCTTGTTGGCTGTAACGATGTTGGGCTCAAGGAAGTAGTCGGCAGCGCGCACCTGGCGCTTGCCGAGATTGGATCCGCGCTGCAATTCGCCGGAATCGGCGAGGCCGCGTTCCTCGTAACGCTTGTCCATCGACCGCCCGCGGTTGACCAAGGTGAAGCACCCCGACTTCTGGATGAAGATCCGCAGGATCGCCTCGGGGCTTTGCAGGTTATAATCGCGCCACCACTGGTATTCGGGCTCAACCAGCGCGATTGCGCCGAGGTTGCGACCGCAGCGCGGGATATCCATCGTGCGCTTTTCCTGCTGCTTGCGCGCGGAACTCTTGTCTTGCTTGGCCAATGCGGGCGAACCGCTGAGCGCGATGGCCGATGCGGCCAGTGCGAGGACGATCTTTTTCACGGGGCTTCCCTCCTGTTTGATGGTACTCAGACCACGCGGACCCTTAACCGTAGCATAACGGCCTGCACGCGGCAGGCCAATGACGACTTTCAAAATTTCAACCGCTTGCCGGACTGACGGCCATGTTGTCGATCAGTCGCCCAGACCCGATGCGCGCCGCGACGAACAGCCGGGCAGGGTTCGGGCCGAGCGTTGAAAGCGGCGCCAGGCTGTCGGCATCGCGCAGTTCGGCATAGTCGACGCTGGAAAACCCGCCTGCGACGAGCTTGGCCCTGAGGCTCTCGAGTGTCTGCCCAACTGGTGCGCCCTGCTCGATCGCCGCGATCGCTGCGCGCATGGAGCGGGGCAGGGTTGCCGCTTCGGCGCGCTGCGAAGGCGTGAGATAGGCGTTGCGGGAACTCATCGCGAGCCCGTCCGCCTCGCGCACCGTGGGCACGCCGATGATGTTGCCGACCGCTGGCCGCGTGAGGTCGAGGTCGCGGGCCATGCGCCGGATCACGGCAAGCTGCTGCCAGTCCTTTTCGCCGAACAGGGCGAAGTCGGGCAGGACCTGGTTGAACAGCTTGCACACCACCGTGGCGACGCCATCGAAGTGTCCGGGTCGGTCGCCGCCGCACAGGCCCTCGCTGACGCCGGACACCGAAATGTTGGTAGCATAGCCTTGGGGGTACATCTCTGCGGGCTTGGGCGCCCAGACCAGCGACACATTCTCGCCGCGCAGCAGCGCACAGTCCGCCTCCAGCTGGCGAGGATAGGCGTCAAGGTCCTCGCCCGCGCCGAACTGGCGCGGATTGACGAAAATCGAGACGGCGACATGGCTTGCCCGCTTCCCGGCTTCGCGTACCAGCGTCAGGTGTCCTTCGTGCAGCGCGCCCATCGTGGGCACCAGCGCAATCGTTCCATCGCGGCGCAGCCCCTCGATGGCGCTGCGCAGTGGGAGAAGGCTGTCTATGATTTGCATGGGGATTCCCTGTGGGATAGAACGCCTTGAAAGGCCGGCATCGACAGCTTTGCCGCGTCGCGCCCTCTCCAGCAACCCTTGCAAACCGGATAGTCCTAGCTCGTGACCGCCCATCGAATCGTATTCGCCAACGAAAAGGGCGGAACCGGCAAGTCGACCACCGCGATCCATGTCGCCGTCGCACTTGCCTATCAGGGCGCGAAAGTCGCGGCAGTCGATCTCGACCAGCGCCAGCGCACGCTCTACCGCTACCTCGAAAACCGCGCCGAAACAGAGGCAAGGCGGGGCATCAAGCTGCCCGGCGCGCGCTTCGCGGTGTTCGACGGTCTCGATACGAACGATCTCGACGCCCTGTGCGAGGAGATTGCCGAGGGGCAGGATTTCCTGGTGATCGACACACCGGGGCGTGACGATCCTTTCGCGCTCCATGCCGCGACCCAGGCGGACACGCTGGTCACCCCGATGAACGACAGCTTCATCGATTTCGACCTGATCGGCCAGGTCGAGGGCGAGACCTTCAAGGTGCGCAAGCTCTCGTTCTATGCCGAAACGATCTGGGAAGCGCGCAAGCGCCGCGCCCTTGCCACCATCGAACAGCAACGCCGGGAGCTGGACTGGGTCGTAGTGCGCAACCGCCGCCAATATGTCGAGGCGCGCAACATGCGGCGCATCGAGGGAGCGCTGAAGGAATTGTCGCAACGGGTCGGCTTCCGCATCGCCGAGGGCCTGTCCGAACGCGTGATCTATCGCGAGCTGTTCCCGTCCGGCCTGACCCTGCTCGACAAGGGCCAGCTGGGTGAACTGGGAACCAGTCACCTCGTCGCAAGACAGGAGCTGCGCGGGCTTCTTGCGGCGCTGAGGCTGCCGACAGAGGCGGCGGCGCCAAGGCAGCCAGCACTAGCGCTGCCATGATGAAACTGCTGTGGCTGCTGGTCCTGGCCAGTCTGGCCTGCCGACTGATCACCGGGCGCTGGCCATGGCAATTTGTTTCTCTCTTGAGCAACAAAAGTCAGGAACAAGGCCGTGCCCGCCGGCTATTGGGCGTTTCGCAATCAGCGACGCGCCAGGATATTATCGAGGCGCATCGTCGCCTCATCGCAGAAGTCCATCCCGATCGCGGGGGCAGTAATGAGAGTGTCCACGAGGCCAACGCGGCCCGCGACCTTCTTCTCGCCGAACTCGACAAACGGAGTCCCAAGTAATGAGTCACAAGTTCGATCCGACAGTGCTGCGCGAATACGACATTCGCGGCGTGATCGGAAAGACGCTCGGACCGGACGATGCCCGCGCCATCGGGCGAGGCTTTGCAACCTTGCTGGCCCGGGCCGGCGGTAGCAAGGTCGCGGTCGGGTGCGACGGGCGGACAAGCTCGCCAATGCTCGAGGCCGCCCTGGTCGAGGGCCTAGTTGCGAGCGGCATGGATGTCGTGCGCATCGGCATGGGGCCGACGCCGATGCTCTACTATGCCGAAGCTTCAGCCGAAGATGTGCATGGCGGCATTCAGATAACCGGCAGCCACAATCCCCCCGATTACAATGGCTTCAAGATGGTATTTCAGGGGCGACCGTTCTTCGGGGCCGATATCCTCAAGCTCGGCGAAATGGCCGAGGCTGGCGATTGGGCGCAGGGGAACGGAACGGTCGAGACCCGCGATGTCCTCGATGCCTACATCGATCGCTTGCTCGAAGGCCTTGGCGGAATCGATGTCGACACGCTGGCCGGCCTGCGCGTCGGCTGGGATGCCGGCAATGGCGCCGCCGGGCCGGCGCTCGAACGGCTCGCCATCAAAATGCCCGGCCAGCATTTCTGCATGTACACGCAAGTTGACGGACATTTTCCCAATCACCATCCCGATCCGACTGACGAGGCAAACCTCGCAGACCTGAAGAAGGTCGTCGCGGCGAAGAGCCTCGACTTCGGAGTTGCATTCGACGGCGATGGCGACCGGATCGGGGCAATCGACGGCGAAGGTCGAGTGATATGGGGGGATCAACTGTTGATGATCTACGCCGAGGACCTCCTCGCAAAACTACCTAATTCGACGATTATTGCCGATGTGAAGGCCAGCCGCGCCCTGTTCGACCGTGTCGCGCAGCTCGGCGGCAAGCCCCTGATGTGGAAGACCGGGCACAGCCTGATTAAATCCAAAATGAAGGAAACTGGTGCGCCGCTCGCTGGCGAGATGAGCGGCCACGTGTTCTTCGCTGACGAATACTACGGCTATGACGACGCGCTTTATGCCGCGGTGCGGCTGATCGCGGCCTCGGCGCGGCTGGGCAAGACTGTGACCGAATTGCGCGGCGCCATGCCTGCCATGCTCAACACGCCCGAACTGCGTTTCCAGGTCGACGAGAGTCGCAAGTTCGCCGCGATCGACGAGGTCAAGGCACGGGTTGCCGACAGCGGGGCACAGGTCGATGCGACCGATGGCGTGCGCGTGACGACGCCTGACGGGTGGTGGCTGCTGCGGGCATCCAACACGCAGGACGTGCTGGTCGCGCGGGCGGAGAGCGACACGAGCGAGGGGCTGGAGCGGCTACTGGGGCAGATAGACGAGCAGCTTGCGGCGTCCGGGTTGGAACGGGGGCCACAAGCGGGGCACTGAACCGGACTCGACACTCCGCGAGTCTTCCCTACAGTCACCCACTTGGACTCGAGGGCAGGGGAACAGTGGAATGGCATCAGGCGATCGGCTGATCCTCACGAAAAGCGCGCCCTTGCGGCTGCTGACGCTGTTCCTGTTCTACTTCACGCAAGGGTTCCCCATCGGCCTGTTCTTCTATGCCGTTCCCGCCTGGATGGCGGCCAATGGCAGCAGTGCGGGCGCCACGGCTTCGGTAGTGGGCATGGCGGCGCTTCCCTGGTCGCTCAAGCTGGTCAGCGGCTTTCTGATAGACCGATATACTTTCCTGCCGATGGGGCGACGCCGCAGCTGGATCATCGGCGCGCAGGCCCTCATCGTAGTGATATTCCTGACGGGAGCGGCGCTTTCTCCTGCCCACAGCGACGTATTCCTGCTTTCTGCGATCGCTTTCACCGCCAATCTCGCGATCAATTTCCAGGATGTCGGCATCGATAGTCTCGCGGTCGACATCATGGCCGAGACCGAGCGCGCCAAGGCGGGCGGGATCATGTTCGGTGCGCAGGTGCTCGGCATAGCCGCCGCGACGGCGCTGGCGGGCGTGCTGTTGCAGCAATACGGCTTTACGGTTGCGATGGCTGCTGCTGCCGTCGTGCCGGGCGCAGTGATGATCTATGGCATGTGCATCCGCGAACGCGAAGGCGAGCGCCGCCTGCCATGGAGCCATGGCGAGAGCCACCCGCACAACCTTGCGGTCAAACCGCAGGCCTGGCTGCCTCTGCTCAAGGCCAGCTTCAAGGCGGTGTTCATGCCGCTGAGCCTGGTCCTGCTTCCCGTGCTGCTGTTGCGAGCCTTTCCCGCCGGGGCGCACGAAGCGTTTCATCCGATCCTCGCAGTAAGCACCGGCGGCTGGACGCTCAGCGAATATACCAATGTCATGTCCACGGTTCAGCTGGTTTCCGGCCTGATCGCCCTTTCGCTTGGCGGCTGGGGGGTCGATGCGCTGGGAGCGCAGCGCGCGGCACAGATCCTTGTGCCGACCGCCGTCGTTCTGTTCGTGGCGATGGCGCTGGCGGCTCCGTACTGGTCGCAGGACAGCGTGCTGATCGGATATTTCTTCGCCGCCGATGTCGTGACGATCCTGGTTACGGTTGCGCTGATCCCGATCTGCATGCGCATGTGCTCGCCCGCTGTCGCGGCAACACAGTTCACCATATACATGGCCATGGCCAATTTCGGCAGGCCGCTGGGAGCCTCGCTTGCGGCAGCAACCGCCGGATCGGGCAATCCGGTCATGCTCTACTGGGGCATTGCCGCGGGATACGCGGTGATCTTTGCCGTTCTGGCCCTTGTGCGCTTCCCCGGCGAGGACCGGGCCTTTGCCGCCGCTGCCGAAGTGCTGCCGCAGGGCGAGGGGATTGCCCCGGTCCGCGATTGAGCCGCGCCGGGCTGCCTCCCGAAATCGCGGCCTGGTTTGTCGGGCGGGGCTGGCAGCCACGGCGGCACCAGCTGGACATGCTCGCCGCGGCTCAAGCCGGGCAACACAGCCTGCTGGTTGCCGATACCGGCGCGGGCAAGACGCTGGCCGGGTTCCTGCCGAGCCTGGCGGATTTCTGCCCGTCTCGTCTGGGAGGGCAGGAAACACCGGAAGGCTTGCACACGGTCTACGTCTCGCCGCTCAAGGCCCTGGCAACGGACGTGCAGCGCAACCTGCTGGCGCCGGTTGACGAGATGGGCCTTGCGATCCGCATCGAGACCCGTAGCGGAGACACGCCTTCCGACCGCAAGGCACGCCAGCGCGCCCGCCCGCCGCACATCCTGCTGACCACGCCAGAGTCGCTCTCGTTGCTGCTGAGCTATCCGGAAAGCGAACAGCTTTTCGGCAGTTTGAAGCGCGTGGTGATCGACGAGGTCCATGCCTTTGCCTCCGGCAAGCGGGGAGACCTGCTGGCCCTGTCGCTCACTCGCTTGCAGGCGATTGCCCCCGGCATGCGCCGCACCGCGCTTTCGGCGACGCTGGCCAATCCGCAGGACTATGCCGACTGGCTGGCGCCGCATGGCGATGCCGATGCGGTTACCGTTGTTGAGGGTGAGCAGGGCGCTCCTCCCGACCTGTCGATCCTGCTTCCCGAGGTCGAGCGCATCCCTTGGGCAGGACATGCAGCGATCTGGGCGATCCCGCAGATTTACCAGCGCATCCGCGAACACCGGACCACGCTGGTCTTCACCAACACGCGCTTTCTGGCCGAATACATCTTCCAGAAGCTGTGGGAGGCGAACGACGATGTCTTGCCGATCGGCATTCATCACGGTTCGCTCTCGCGCGAGGCGCGGCGCAAGGTGGAAGGCGCGATGGCTCGGGGCGAACTGCGCGCGCTGGTGTGCACCTCAAGCCTCGATCTCGGGGTGGACTGGGGTGACATCGACCTTGTGGTGCAGATGGGCGCGCCCAAGGGATCGTCGCGCCTGCTGCAGCGGATCGGGCGCGCTAATCACCGCCTCGATCAGTCCAGCAATGCCTTGCTGGTGCCCGGCAACCGCTTCGAATTCCTCGAGGCCACGGCTGCTTGCGAGGCAGTTTCGGAAGGCCAGCGGGACGGTGAGCCGTTTCGGCCGGGCCGTCTCGACGTTCTGGCGCAACATGTGATGGCCCGCGCCTGCGCCGGGCCGTTTCGCGCCAGTGACCTGCTAGCCGAGGTGCGATCGAGCCTTGCCTATGCCTGGGTGGACGAGGCGGCATTCGCACGCATGCTCGATTTCGTCGCGACCGGGGGATACGCCTTACGGGCTTACGACCGTTTCCAGAGGATCGTCGAGGAAGCGCCGGGACTGTGGCGGCTCGCCCATCCGCAGCATGCGGCTCGCCATCGGCTCAATGCCGGGATCATCGTCGATTCCGAGATGCTCGATGTGCGCTTCAGGAATGGTCGTTCGTTGGGCAAGGTCGAGGAGACCTTCGGTGCGAGCCTCAAGGTCGGCGATACGTTCCGCTTCGCGGGGCTGGACCTGGAGGTTGAGGCGCTGCGCGATCTCGACCTTGTGGTGCGCGCGGCGAAGCGCTCGGCCCAGATACCGAGCTACATGGGGCTGCGCTTGCCGCTGACGACGCATCTTGCCGACCGGGTGCGGGCCTTGCTGAGCGGCCGCGCGGGCTGGGGTCGCTTTCCGGACGATGTGCGCGAATGGCTCGAAATGCAGGACTGGCGCTCGCACCTGCCTGCGCCCGGGCGCTTGCTGGTCGAGAGCTTCCCACATCGCGGACTTGAATACACCAGCTATTTCACCTTCGAGGGCTGGAACGCCAATCAGGCGCTGGGCATGCTGATCTCGCGGCGGATGGAGGATCGCGGCCTCGGCCCGCTCGGCTTCGTTGCGACCGACTATACCCTGGTGGTCTGGGGCCTGAAGGCTGTGAATGATCCGGCGAGCCTGCTCTCGCCGGACATCCTGACTCATGAGTTTGTAGACTGGGTGCAGCAATCCCACCTGCTGCGCCGGGCCTTTCGCGAAGTGGCGGTGATCTCGGGCCTGGTCGAGCGCCAGCATCCCGGCAAGCGCAAGTCAGGCCGTCAGGTTACCTTCTCGACCGACCTGATCTTCGACGTGCTGCAGAAGCACGAACCCGATCACCTGCTGATCGAAGCGGCCTGGGCCGATGCGCGCAGCCGGATGACCGACGTCGAACGCGTTGCACAGGTGCTCGAACGGGCAGCGCAGGAGGTCGACCATGTGCTGCTTGACCGGATCAGCCCGCTGTCGGTGCCGGCACTGTCCTTGCTGGGGCGTGAGTCCATGCCTGTGGGTCAGGCAGATGACGAACTGCTGGTGGAAGCGGAAAGTCTGGCGGCTTTGGCGATGCGACCTGATCGTCCGGAGGAGGATTCGGGTTGATTTCCTGATCAGTCGGCCTGGAAAACAAAAAGGGCGGGATCATCCCCGCCCTTTTCGCTTCCTGTCTGGCTACCATCTCGGTGTTATCTGGGTACCGTCTCAGTACCGTTTCGCTCAGAACGAGGCGTACTTCTCGTTGCCGACGAAGCCGAACTTGGTGACCTTGGAACCCTTGATCACGTTCAGCACCTTGACCGAAAGGTCGTAGGCGGCGTTTTCCTCTGGTTCGAACTGAAGCTCGGGCTCGACCGCGTAGTTCAGTGAGAGCTTGAGGTTGTCGAGCAGAGTCCGGTCCGAAATCTCGGTGCCGTTCCAAAGGATCTTGTTGTCCTGGGTCAGCACCACCTTGTTCTTGTCCGGCAGAACCGGCGGCGGCGGGGTATCCGGCGGATTGGCCACCGGGAGGTCGATGTCGACCGAGTGGGTGGCGACGGGAATGGTGATGATGAACATGATGAGAAGCACCAGCATGACGTCGATAAGCGGCGTCGTGTTGATTTCCATCATCGGGCTGCCATCGTCCTTGCCGCCTGACATAGCCATGGGAAATTCTCCTTAGAAGAGGCTGCGAAGCGGCGATCAGCCCTTCGGATCGACCGGGTTCGAGATGAAGCCGACAGTCGGATAGCCCGATATCTGCACGTTGTAGATCGTTCCCGCGACGCAGCGCCACGGCGCATTGATGTCGCCACGGATATGGACCTGCGGAACCTTTTCCGGATCGGCTCGCAGCGCTTCGGGGCCGCCGGCGCGCTTCACGATCGTGTCGAGCCGCTGGAAGGCCTTCTCGCGCAGTTCCTCGGCATCGACACGCGTCGTATTGTTGAAATAGACGCGGCATTCGCCGAACCGCGACGAGCCCTCGTAGCCGGGCTCACCCGCGCTGCGACCGGCTGCATCGGTCGTCGCCACGGTGAGCAACAGGTTCTCGACCTTGTCCTTCGATTCGACGGAGGCAAAGATCGGAAGGCGCAGTTTTTCGATCTGCTGGATTGCGACCGGGACCGCGATGAGAAAGATGATGAGCAGCACCAGCATCACGTCGACCAGCGGCGTGGTGTTGATGTCCGACATCGGTGTGTCGTCGGAGCCTGCTACAGAAGCTGCCATGGTTACGTCCTATCCTAACTTCCTGCGGTGAGGGTGGCGGACCCGCATGCGACAGCCCGCCATCCCTTCCGTGCCGCACATCGCCGCTGTTCAGCGACAGCGAGCGAGTGCGGCTTACCTCAATCAGGCCTTGGCTGGCGCAGCCGCTGCCTTTGCCGGAGCGGCCGGAGCGACCTTCGGCTTGACCTGGCCGTTGGAGGCAATGTTGGCGAGGACTTCGGTCGAGAAGCCGGTCAACATTTCGGCAATCCGCTTGTTGCGCGCCTGCAGGTAGTTGTAGGCAAGCACGGCAGGAACGGCGACCAGCAGGCCGAGCGCGGTCATGATCAGCGCTTCGCCGACCGGACCCGCAACCTTGTCGATCGACGCCGAACCGGCAAGACCGATGGCGATAAGAGCGCGGTAAATGCCGACCACGGTGCCGAACAGGCCGATGAACGGCGAGGTTGCGCCCACGGTGGCGAGGAACGGCAGGCCCGCAGCCAGCTTCGCGTTGATCGAGGCTTCCGAGCGGGCGAGCGAATTATGCAGCCAGTCGTGGCGTTCGCCTTCATCGACCAGCTTGCCGGCCTGTTCCTCGGCTTCGAGGCCATCGTCGACCAGCTGGCGCCAGGCGCTGTTCTTGTCGAGCTTGTTAGCGCCTTCGCGAAGCGAGTTCGCGCGCCACAGGCCATCGAGCGAATTGGCACCCTTCATCACCTTGGACTGTTCGATCCACTTGGTGAACAGGATGTAGAACGAGCCGAACGACATGATGCCCAGAATGACAACAGTAGCGTAGGCCACGAAGCCGCCCTGCTCGAGCGCCTCCGCGAAACCGAACTTGTTCTGCGGAGCATTTTCGGCAGCCACGGCAAGAATTTCAATCAGCATGCGTTTAGTCCTTTAAGCTAAAACCAAAATTCGCGCCTCAGATCCCCCTGTGGCGCGGGAACCCGAATTGCTATTCCGGAATCACCCAGCGAACGCGGTTGGAATAGGTACCTTGAACCGGCTGTCCGTCCTGCGTCGCAGGCTTGAACCGGGCGCGCCGGGTGACGTTCTGGCAGGTCGCCTGGTCGAGATCGGCATGGCCGCTCGAGCTTGTGATCTGGCAGTCGACCACGCGACCGTCCGCTCCAACCGTCACCCGAAAACCGGTCGTGCCGGAACGCTCCTCGCGCAAGGCGCGCGACGGGTAATCGTTCGTGGTTGCCCAAGAACCCGGATTGCCTCGAGGCTGAGCGGGAGTCGCGGGCGCGGCCGGCGGCGCAGGCGGCGGAGCCAGCACGATAGGCGCGGGCGGCGGCGGCGTTGCCACAGTCTCGATTTTCGGCGGTGCCGTCGAAACGTTGATCTTCACCGGCGGCGCAACAGGCGGCGGAATATTCTCCACCTTCTTCGGCGGCGGAGGCTCTTCCTCTTTCTTGACCTCTTCCTCGATATCGACGGTAGTCACTCGCTTGATGATCTTCTTCGCACCCTCGTAAGCCAGGCCTGTCACAAGACCATAGCCGAGAAGGATATGAAGGATCGCCACCACAACCAGGGCGACCAGCCTGTTGCTGCTCATTTTTTGGTCAGCGTAAGCCATTCAGTCACATCACTCCATTCAGTCAACCAGGCCTTGACCCGGCAGAAACCGTTTGCCGCAAATGCACGGCCAACGGCTAAACCCAGTATGTTGGCCACCCCTTGAGGAGCGAGGCCGCTGCTCGCGCGATCCAGTGTGGATCACAAGGTGTTGCGGGGCTTTCGTTGGTTTACAGACCCCTTTGCGGCAGCTTTAGCGACGATGTTTGGACCGTGCAACGCCTTATCGGCTGCAGAATCAGTTCACCGCAAATTCAGCCGATTGCGCTTTATCGTCGTCTCGAAGCACCCTAGTTTCGCCGGGGAGATTGTGCGCAAATGCCCGGAAACTCAAGGAGTCCACGGCTCATGATCATGACCGCATGGCGCATCACAAGAACTGCAGGATTTGCACTTTGCCTGGCTTGCGCGTCTGCGTCAGCGGTATCTGCCCAGTCGCCATTGCAACCTTTGCCGACCTATGAGGACCTCGCAGACCTTGCTGATTCGTCGAACGTGGTCGTGCATGTGAACCTGCGTAGCCTGGCTCGTGTGAAAGACGAGCGCGCGCCGGGTTTGCTGCCTGGGCAAGGCCGTTTCTACGCGAAGGGGAAGACGCGCGCGCTGCTGCTGGGCAACGAGGCCTTGGGCGAATCGCTGGAATGGCTGGTCGATCTGCCGCTTGATGCGCGCGGCAAGCCGCCCGCCCTAAAAAAGCGCGACTTGATCGTGTTCGCGCGCTCGGTTCCGGGCCGTCCGGACGAGTTGCAGCTCATAGGCCGCGATTCGCAAGTGTTGTTCAGCCCGGAGGCGCTGTTGCGGCTGCGCCCGATATTGGCCGAATTGGCCGGGCCCGATGCGCCGCCGCCAGTCACTGGGCTGCGCGAAATCATCCACGTTCCCGGCGATCTTGCCGGAGCGGGCGAGACCCAGATATTCTTGGCCACGGCCGATGGCTCGGCCGCCTCGATCACGGTGCGCCATTCGCCGGGCGCGCAGCCGACCTGGGGGGTATCGTTCTCGGAACTGGTTGCCGAAGCCGCGGGCGGCCCGGCGCGCGACACGCTGGCCTGGTATCGGCTCGCCTGCTTCCTGCCCAATTCGCCGCGCCCCGGCGCCAACCTTTCCGCCAGCGCTGCCGATCGGCAGCGGGCGCTCGCGGACTATCGCATGGTGCTCGGAGACCTGGGCAATTGCCAGAGGACGCGCAGATGATTTCAGCTCATACTTCCAGCCCCGCCTCCCCGCCCGGCCACCAATAATACCGTTATGCTTGGTGGCCGGGCGGGGAGGCGGGGCGGGAGGCGCATGGGTTCACGCAAGTGAACCTCATAAAGCTCAGCGAGCCAATAGCACCTCGCCTATCTGCACTGCGTTCAGCGCTGCCCCCTTTCGCAGGTTGTCGCCCGCAACGAACAGGGCGAGGCCATGCGGCACGGTGGGGTCGTTGCGCACGCGCCCGACAAAGACAGGATCGCGGCCGGTCGCTTCGAGCGGATTGGGCACTTCGGTCACAATCACACCCGGGGCATTAGCAAGCAGGCCCAGAGCCTGCTCGGGGGTGATTTCCCGCTCGAACTCGGCATTGATCGACAGGCTATGGCCGGTGAACACCGGCACACGCACGCAGGTTCCCGAGACCGGCAGGCCGGGAATGCCCAGAATCTTGCGCGTTTCGTCGCGCAGCTTGATTTCCTCGTCGGTGTAGCCGTCCTCAGCATACTCGTAGTTCAGGCACACCACGTTGTGCGCCATCGGCACGGCCCACTTCTCGGCTTCGGGAAGCAGGGCTTCGTGCCCGCCGCTGGCCA
>JAURNJ010000109.1 GCA_030830245.1 Novosphingobium sp.
CCCCCTACATAACCCTGGTGGGCTTCCGCTACGCCACCCCCACTGGCACCGAACTGATGCGCTCTGGCATCCAGAAGATGATCAACGGATCGGCGACCAAGCGTGTGGCCGATACATCGGAGCTGGCCGCGGCGATCGCGTTTCTGCTGTCACCCAAGGCGAGCTTCATCACCGGCTGCGACCTGCTCGTCGATGGCGGTGAGACGGCGGGGATGGGGTATCAGTAAGCCGATACGAAAACGGGCCCCGCGAAGGGGCCCGCCTCGTATTCACAAGGTCTGACGGTTCAGCCAGCGCCCATCAGTTCGCCGAGCTTGGAAAGGTCCACCTGGCCGGTGGCCAGTCCGCCCATGAAGCCGCCATCGACGGGCAGCGCCACGCCGTTGACGATGGTCGCCAGATCGCTGTTCAGGAGCACGATCGGGCCGGCCTGTTCCTCCGGGGTCGAATAGCGGCCGAGCGGCTCGGCAAAGACGCCGACGACTGCCGCGCTTGCCGCTGCCTCGAAATCCTTCATCATCGGCGTCGCGGTCGGCTGCGGCAGCGAGCAGTTGAGGCGGATGCCCTGCTTGATCAGCGTGGCCGCGCGGAACTGCGTGTAGATGATCAGCGCTTCCTTCGAGCGGCTGTAGCCTTCGTCGACATATTCGGCGTTGTCGTTCATCCACTGGATCGACTCGTCCCACCCGGTCGTGTGCATGAGAGGCATCAGCCGCTCAAGATTACCGTGCCAGCCCATGCCCGCCGTCGACGAGATTGCACAGATTGCGCCGCTTCCCTCCATGCGCGGAACCACCTGCTCGGTAAGGTGGCGATTGCCGATGAAATTGACCGTGAAGCAGTCCAGCGGGGCGATGCCGCCGGGCATGCCCGCGCAGCTGAACAGCTTGTCGATCTTGCCGGGAACACCGGCGACGCCAGCTTCGATCGAGGCGCGGTCGCGCAGGTCAATCTTGGTGAAAGAAGCGAGCGGCAGGTCGCACTCCTTCATGTCGAATCCGTGCACTTCCGCACCGAGATCGAGCAGCAGCTTCGCCGCTGCGTGGCCCATGCCCGAAAAGCAGCCGGTGATGATGACCCGCTTGCCCTTGTAACCCAGTGCATCGCTCATGTTTGGAAATCCTTCCCGTGAAAGTGTGGGCATCGTCCTAGGATCGCGCGGCGTGCTAGGCAAGCGATCCGGCACTTCCGGTGGGCGTGATCGCCCATGCGAATACGGGCTTGCAATCGGCCCCGGTTTGCCGACGATGGTGAGGTGACAGACGCCCCGCAACCCGTGCCCGATTGCTATCGCCACCCGCTGGCGGAACGCCGGATTGCGGCGGTTGCGGCGAGCTTCGAGCGATTGCTGGGAAGGCCGCTGGTCCAACCGCCCGGCGATGTGGTCACGGCAATGTGGCTCGCCCCACAGGTCATCGTGGCGCATGGTATCGAAGCCGACCCGATATTCTTTTTCGGCAACCGGGCAGCGCTCGCCTGTTTCGAGACGGATATTCCGGCTTTTCTCGCAATGCCCTCGCGGCTCTCCGCCGAAGCGCCCTTGCGCGAGGAGCGGCAGGCCCTGCTGGATCGCGTGGCGGCGCATGGGTTCATCGACGATTACGCGGGGATACGGATCAGCGCGAAGGGAAGGCGCTTCATGATCGAGCAGGCCGTGGTCTGGACGGTGACCGACGAGGCGGGGGCGCGTATCGGGCAGGCTGCGACCTTCGTTCCATGATCCGTTCCGATCCCGCCGTTGTCGCAGCCTTGCGGACCCTTATCGACGAGGCGCCGAAGCCCATGGTGCTGGGCATCTGCGGTTCGCAGGGCAGCGGCAAGTCGACCCTGGCAGCGGCGCTCGCCCGCGAACTGGAAGCCGATGGCAAGGCCTGCGCTGTGCTTTCGATCGACGACTTCTACCTGACACGGGAAGAACGAAAGCGCCTCGCTGCAGAGGTCCATCCGCTCTGCATCACGCGCGGACCGCCGGGCACGCACGATGTGCCAATGGCCATCGAAGTGCTAGTTTCCCTGCGTGCAGGACGGCCCGTAGCCTTGCCGCGTTTCGACAAGGCGCGCGATGATCGTTGCGACCCGGAGACATGGCCAGTCGCACCTTCACACTGCAATGTGATCCTGTTTGAGGGGTGGTGTGTCGGTGCGGTTGCCCAGCCGGACGAAGCCCTGATCGAACCGGTAAACGTGCTGGAAGCGGTAGAGGATCCGGACGGGGTGTGGCGTCGATGGATGAATGATAGTCTGTCTGGCCTCTATCCGGGTCTGTTTGCACGGATTGACCGGCTCGTCTTGCTCCAGGCGCCCGGCTTCGAGGTGGTCATGGACTGGCGCCTGCAACAGGAAGAGGAATTGCGGGCAGGTGCGGGAGAGGGAGCCGGCATCATGGATCGCGCGCAGATCGCGCGCTTCATCCAGCATTATGAGCGCATCACCCGCTACATCCTTGCCGAGATGCCTCGCCGCGCGGACCTTGTCGTCCGTCTCGATGAGGAGCGCCGCCCGGTGGACATTGTGCGCCGATAGATCATAGTCCGAAGGATGAGTTACGACCTCGATGAACTGGGCCTGCTCGATGACGAGGAGATCGAGCTTGACCATGCCGCGCTGACCCTGAGCGCGCTCGACCATGAGGGCGTCGATCTCGATCCCTACCTCGACCTGCTCGACGAGATCGCCGACCGGCTTGAGGAAGTGGCCGAAGGGGCTGACACCCTGGAGGCGCGCGGTGCGGCCCTGAAGCAGGTGCTCGCGG
>JAURNJ010000110.1 GCA_030830245.1 Novosphingobium sp.
AACGCCGATGGCTCGATGCCCAAGGGCCTGACCCTGCGCGCTCTGGTGCCAAATGCGATAACCGCAGCGGCCTTGTGCGCCGGGCTGACAGGAATCCGTTTCGCCATTACCGGCGACTTCCGGATGGCGGTCGCGGCGGTGATTTTTGCCGGAGTGCTCGACGGCATCGACGGGCGGATTGCGCGGTTGTTGAAGGCGCAGTCCCATTTCGGCGCCGAGCTAGACAGTCTGGCTGACAACGTCTCGTTCGGGGTTGCTCCCGCACTGGTGCTGTTCATGTGGTCGTTGCAGGACGTGCCGCGATTCGGCTGGTTCGCCGCGCTCGCCTTCGCGGTGTGCATGGCGCTGCGGCTGGCGCGCTACAATGCGCGCATCGACATGCCCGACGAGCCGCGCAAGCAGGCTGGCTTCCTTACCGGCGTACCCGCGCCGGTGGGGGCGGGCCTCGCCTTCCTGCCCATGTATCTGTCGTTCGTTACCGGCCGTCCCGAATTCTCTGACCCGCGGCTGGTTGGAGTCTGGCTGGTTGCGATTGCCTTTCTGGCGATCTCAAGCCTGCCTACCTTGAGCTGGTCTAAATTGCGGCCTCGGCGCAGCCTGCGTCTCGGCATGATCGCCATTGCCGGTCTGCTGTTCGCCGCGCTGTTGACTGAGCCATGGCTGGCGCTGGTGGCGATCTGCGCGATCTATCTGGCGCTGATCCCGGTGGGCGCGATAGCTTATGCGAGGGTCAGGCGGCAGCGCGCAAGCCGGGAAGCCTGACCGCCCGGCGCCCGGAGAAATCGGGACGCAGGACATCGGCTGCGCAGCGAACATCGAGCGAAACGGTGGTCAACCGCAATTCCTGCTCCTCGGGGAGATAGCGTGCCGCATCGCGCAGCGCGACGACCGCAGGCCAGTAGGCCCGCAGCGTCGTCGCCATGGTTGCCACGGCGAACCCGGTTCCAGCCAGGAACAGCCCGGCAATCAGTACAGTGAGCGTCATCTTCGCGCTTCCTTTCCTTCGCCGCCTGCATGTCTGTTGGCAGGCAGTGGACAACTTGTGGGGAACAGTGCGTTCACCAAACGTTCCATGCGCCTCGTGTTCCTTATTCGTTCCGCTGTGTCAACCGCTTATTTTCACGAAATGTTCCACATGCAATTTTGGCTGGATTTGGCGGGGCAAAGGCGCTAGTGGCACCTCCGTCGCGAGCGAACCTGCCTTTCTGGCATTTCGGGGTGCGGCAAATCCACATGGAAAGCACTGACATCCCGGTGCCGCAGCGGTAGCGATCCGCACGGTCCATCAGCTTTCCAGAGGCGAAACCGGAAAGGAAATCCCTATGGCGGCTCCAGTCGTCACCATGCAGCAATTGATCGAGGCCGGCGCACACTTCGGCCACCAGACCCACCGCTGGAATCCGCGGATGAAGCCGTATATCTTCGGTGCCCGCAACGGGGTTCACATCATCGACCTGTCGCAGACCGTACCGCTGTTCGCGCGCGCGCTCGAATTCGTTGCCGCGACCGTTCAGGCTGGCGGCGAGGTGCTGTTCGTCGGCACCAAGCGCCAGGCGCAGGAGCCTTTAGCCCAGGCCGCGCGTGCTTGCGGCCAGCACTTTGTCAACCACCGCTGGCTGGGCGGCATGCTCACCAACTGGAAGACGATTTCGCAGTCGATCAAGCGGCTGAAGTCGCTTGAGGAGCAGCTTTCGGGCGACACCGCGGGCCTGACCAAGAAGGAAGTGCTCCAGCTCACGCGTGAGCGCGACAAGCTCGAACTGTCCCTGGGCGGCATTCGCGACATGGGCGGCATCCCCGACGTGATGTTCGTGATCGACGTCAACAAGGAAGAGCTCGCAGTCAAGGAAGCCAACGTGCTCGGCATTCCGGTCGTCGCGATCCTCGATTCGAACGTCGATCCGCATGGCATCGCCTTCCCGGTTCCCGGCAATGACGACGCCAGCCGCGCCATCCGCCTCTACTGCGACGCGGTGCGCGAGGCAGCGACCAAGGGCGGCCGCGAGCAGATGGCGGCTTCGGGCGTGGACATGGGTGCGCTTGACGAGCCGGAGGTCGAAACGGCAATCGTCGAGGTGCCCGCAGTCGCAGAAGCACCGGCGGCCGAAGCGCCCGCCGAGGACGCGCAGGCCTGACATCGCGTCGGGAACGGCAAGGTTCCCGGCCCCTGTCACCGAAATGCAGCATTGGCGGGCCATCGGCTCGCCATGCTCCCAGATTGAAGGATACAGCTCATGGCTTACACAGCCGCTGACGTGAAAAAGCTGCGCGAAATGACCGGCGCAGGCATGATGGACTGCAAGAAGGCCCTGGACGAGGCCAACGGCGATTTCACCGCCGCCGAGGACGCGCTGCGCGTCAAGGGCCTTGCCGCCGCCGCCAAGAAGTCGAGCCGCACCGCCGCCGAAGGCCTGGTCGGCGTGGCCGTTTCCGGCAACAAGGGCGTCGCTGTCGAGGTCAACTCGGAAACCGATTTCGTTGCCAAGAACGACCAGTTCCAGGACTTCGTGCGCAACACTACGCAGGTTGCCCTTGCTGCTGCCAGCGATGATGTCGAGGCGCTCAAGGCCGCGGCCTATCCCGCTGGCGGCACCGTCGGCGATGCGCTAACCAACAATGTCGCCACCATCGGCGAGAACCAGCAGTTGCGCCGGATGAAGACGGTTTCCGTCTCCGAGGGTGTGGTCGTGCCCTACGTGCACAATGCCGCCGCCCCCAGCCTGGGCAAGATCGGTGTGCTCGTCGCGCTTGAAAGCTCGGGCGACAAGGGCAAGCTCGAGGACCTTGGCAAGCAGCTGGCGATGCACATCGCCGCCGCTTTCCCGCTGGCGCTGTCCGCCGACGATCTCGATCCCGAAGTGCTTGAGCGCGAGCGCCGCATCGCGCTCGACAAGGCGACCGAGGAAGCCGCCACCAGCGGCAAGGAAATCCCCGCCGAGATTCTCGCCAAGCGTGCCGATGGCGCTGCCGCCAAGTTCGCCAAGGAGAATGCCCTGCTGAGCCAGGTCTTCGTCATGGACAACAAGACCCCGATTGCTCAGGTGGTCGAGCAGGCGGGCAAGGATGTGGGCGCGCCGGTCAAGCTGACGGACTATGTGCGCTTCCAGCTCGGCGAAGGCATCGAGAAGGAAGAAAGCGATTTCGCTGCGGAAGTCGCGGCGGCTGTCGCTGGCTGACCGCTCCACTACTTCCATACCAGACAAGGCAAGGGCCGGGGGCAGTCGCTTCCCGGCCCTTTTCCTTGGCGCGCGCACTGGTAATGTGCGCGCAGGCAAGGAGAGGCCATGAACGATATGAGCAGCATCGCCGCGTCCGGCTCCGATGAGCGGCGCTCCGCCGCCATCGCCGCAAGCAAGGTCGAGTTTCCGGCTTACGCCCGTCGCGCCGACACCTTCGCGCTGGTTCGCACCTTGCTGCGCAGCCCCTCGGCGCAACAGGACCTTCCGCTAACGGGGGAGATTCCCGGTGTCGGGCCCGAGCAAAAGCTGGTCATCATGCTCGACGGCGAGCTTCACCGCCGCCGCTGATCTATTTTTACCGCAGCTATGTCGATCGCGGCGAGTGGCCGACCCCACTGGCAGTGCAAGGGCTGGAGCGCGCGGTCGAACTTGCGCCGTTCGATCTTGCCTTGCGGATGAACCTTGCGCAGCAGCAAATTTCTGAAGGCCGCTTCGCCGCTGCGCGCAACAACCTGAAGCCACTAGCGTTTTACCCTCATCCCAATCCGAGCAGCGAAGCCGCCAAAGCGCAGCTCACGGAAATCGAAGGCAAGCCGGACAAGCTGACCACTGCAGGCAAGTAAGCGCCACGTTCAACTCCGCATCGACATCCCCGCATCGACCGAGATCACCTGTCCGTTGATCCATTCCCCATCCGCCGACAGCAGCATCGCGACCATCGCCGCGATGTCGTCGCCGGTGCCGACGCGCGGGCTCTTCATCGCCATCTTGTAAAGCTCCATCTGCGGGAAATCCTCCGGCAGGATCGCTCCGGGCGCGACCGCGTTGCAGCGAATGCCCTGCTTGCCCCAGGTGGCCGCGACATGGCGCACGAGCTGGTTGATCCCGGCCTTCGACACCGCATAGGCAAGGCGGATCGGCTCAGCGGCATGGGCCGCGCCCGAACTGGTCAGCACGATGGCGCCATCCTGTGCATCGATCATCGCGGGCAGGGCGCGCCGCACGCAGGCGAGATGGCCGGTGAGGTTGGTGCGCAGGGTCAGCTCCCAGGTCTCGATATCGATGTCGAGAGCGCCCAGATCCTTCTCGTACATCAGCTTGAGCGCCGCGCCGTTGCCATGCAGGCGCAGGATCGGGCCGAGTGCCTTTTCCGCTTCGCTGAAGGCCGCGTCGATCGAGCCATGGTCGGCAAGGTCGAGATAGGCGGCATGGGCCTCGCCGCCCTGATCGGCGATACTTTTCGCGACCGCCGAGGCCGCTGCCTCGTCGATGTCGGTCACGAACACTCGCGCGCCTTCGCTCGCCAGTCTGTGGCACGTCGCGGTGCCGAGCCTGCCGGCTCCGCCCGCCACGAATACGGCTTGTCCTTCCAGTCTGCGCATGGTCCCTCCGTTCTGCGCGCCAAGTCGATGCTTGGCATTCTGCCTTCGCGCTTATAGAGCGTCGCCACAGCCTACAACCGGGATCGCGTCGTTCGATGAGCTTGCCAAAGATGAAACGCGTGTTGCTCAAGCTTTCGGGCGAGGTCCTGATGGGCGCGCAGGACTATGGCATCGATCCGGAATTCGTCGCCGAATTGGCCAAGGAAGTGAAGGCGGCCAAGGAAACCGGCCTCGAGATCTGCCTGGTGATCGGCGGCGGCAACATCTTTCGCGGCATGGCAGGAGCGGCCAGGGGCATGGACCGCGCCCAGGCGGACTACATGGGCATGTTGGCGACAGTGATGAATGCGCTCGCCATGCAGAGCGCGCTTGAGCAGCTTGGCGTGCCCACTCGCGTCCAGTCGGCGATCGAGATGGACAAGGTGTGCGAGCCGGTGATCCGCCGTCGGGCCGAGCGGCATCTGGAAAAGGGCCGGATCGTGATCTTTGCCGCCGGTGTCGGCGCACCCTATTTCACCACCGATTCAGGCGCGGCGCTGCGCGCGGCGGAAATGAAATGCGATGCTCTGTTGAAGGGCACCAGCGTGGATGGCGTCTATGACAGCGATCCGAAGAAGAATCCTGCTGCGAAGCGATATGATACCGTCGGTTACGATACGGTTCTGGCAAGCAATCTCAAGGTGATGGACGCCAGCGCTGTGGCCCTGTGTCGCGACAATTCGATCCCGATCGTGGTGTTCTCGATCCGCGAACGGGGCAATCTCGCCAAGGTGCTTTCGGGCAATGGCGTGCAGACGATAGTTCAACAGGAGGCTTGAATGGCCAAGTATGACAAGGCCGATCTCGAACGGCGCATGGAAGGCGCGGTGGAATCGCTGAAGAGCGACTTTTCCGGCCTGCGCACCGGCCGCGCGAACACGACCCTGCTCGATCCGGTCATGGTGGAAGTCTATGGCTCGCACATGCCCCTGAACCAGGTCGCCTCGGTCTCCGCGCCCGAACCGCGCATGCTTTCGGTGCAGGTGTGGGACAAGTCGAACGTCGGACCCGTGGAAAAGGCGATCCGCTCTGCCGGTCTGGGCCTGAACCCGATCAACGACGGCAACACCCTGCGCCTGCCGATCCCCGATCTGACCGAGGAACGCCGCAAGGACCTGGCCAAGCTTGCCGGAACCTATGCCGAGAACGCGCGCATCGCGATCCGCAACGTGCGCCGCGATGGCAACGATGCTCTCAAGGAAGACGAGAAGAAGAAGGAAATCTCTGAGGACGAGCGCAAGCGGGGCGAGGAAGAGGTGCAGAAGCTGACAGACCGGATGATCAAGGCGGTCGATGATGAACTGGCTCGCAAGGAAAAGGACATCCTCAGCCAGTGACCGTGCCTGCCGTTGCTTCGGGCGGGCCGGAAGGCGGCCGCGCCCGCCATGTCGCGATCATCATGGACGGCAATGGGCGCTGGGCAAAAAAGCGCCACCTGCCGCGCGCAGTCGGCCATCAGCGCGGGGTAGAGGCAGTGCGCAAGGTCGTGCGCGGTGCGGAGGGGCTGGGGCTTGAAGTGCTCACGCTCTATGCCTTCTCCACCGAGAACTGGCGGCGGCCCGAGGAGGAAATCTCCGATCTCATGGGCCTGATGAAACGGTTCATTCTCTCCGACCTCGAAGAGATGGCGGAAAACAACATTCGGTTGAAAATCATCGGCGATTACAAGGCGTTTGCACCCGATGTTGTCGAACTGATCGACAATGCGCTGGCCCATACCGCAAGCAACACCGGCACGACGATCGCCGTGGCGCTCAATTACGGTTCGATGGACGAGATCGCCCGCGCTGCAAGCAAGGCGGCCAGCGAAGGGCCGATCACGCCCGAGACCATCGCCGCTCATCTCGACACTGCCGACCTGCCGCCTCTCGACCTGCTGATCCGCACTTCGGGTGAGGAGCGGCTCTCCAATTTCCTCTTGTGGCAGGCGGCTTATGCCGAGCTGTGGTTCACCGATGTGCTGTGGCCCGATTTCACCGCCGAACATCTGAAACAGGCGATGGATGCCTTTGCCACCCGTGAGCGTCGCTATGGCGGGCGCTGAATCGCCGCGCCAGTCGGACCTCGCCACCCGCACGGTAAGCGCGCTTGTCATGCTGGTAGTGTCGGGCTTCGCGCTGTGGGCGGGCGGCTGGGCGTGGCTGATCTTCGTGCTCGTCATCGGCATCGGCGTCTGGTTCGAATGGAGCGCGCTGGTGCTCAAGATGTACCCGCCGGGCGGGCGGCAGACGGCATGGCGCTATGGCGGCGCGGTCTATTGCGGGATCGCCTGCGCGGTGCTTCTGGCGCTGCGCGACATGCCCGATGGCCTGTTCGTCGTTCTGATGATCGTGGGCGCGGTGATCGGGACGGATATTGGCGCTTACCTGTTCGGCAGGACAATCGGCGGACCGAAAATCGCGCCGAAAATCAGCCCGTCCAAGACGTGGGCCGGACTGGTCGGAGGCATGATCGGGGCCACCTTGGCCATAATTCTTATTTCTTACATCTGGCACTCTGGGCTTTGTGAAGTGATCAACCCAGCTCCTCGCATGTCTGGCAATCGGGTCATGTTTGATGGCCCTTGTAGCCTTGATCTGGCTCCGATTTCGTATCTATTGCCTAATTCCTTGATGGCGGGCGCCATCCTCGCCGTCCTCGCCCAGGTCGGCGACTTTTTCGAAAGCTGGATGAAGCGCAAGGCAGGGGTCAAGGATTCCGGAAAGCTGCTTCCCGGCCATGGCGGGCTGTTCGACCGGGTGGATGGTCTGCTATTGGTGCTGGTGGTGATAGGAAACGTGATCCTTCTCGGCCAAGTCCTGGACGGCCTGTGAGCATGCGCTCCATCTCGATCCTCGGCGCAACCGGCTCGGTCGGCGCATCGACGCTCGACCTGATCGCGCGCGAGCAGGACGCATGGCGCGTGGTCGCACTTACCGCCAACGGCAATGCGGCCGAACTGGCGCGGCTGGCGCTGCAATTCCGCCCGGAGATCGCGGTACTGGCCGACGAGACGCGTCTTCCGGAATTGCGCGAACTGCTTACTGGAACCGGCATCGAGACGGCGGGCGGTGAGGCGGCCCTGATCGAGGCTGCCGCGCGCCCGGCAGACCTCACGCTTGCCGCAATCGTCGGCTGTGCGGGCCTGGCGCCCGTCATGGCGGCGATCGAGCAGGGCGGCACTGTCGCGCTCGCCAACAAGGAAGCGCTGGTCTCGGCGGGCGAGGTATTGACCGCTGCCGTGGCGAAATATGGCGCGACCCTGCTTCCCGTCGACAGCGAGCATAACGCGATTTTCCAGTGCCTTGCCGGAAACCAGATCTCGCAGGTGCGCAAGATCACGCTCACTGCCAGCGGCGGGCCGTTCCGCACCTGGAGCGCGGCACAGTTGGCCGCAGCCACACCGGCGCAAGCGGTCAAGCATCCCAATTGGGACATGGGCGCGAAGATCAGCGTCGATTCCGCCACCATGTTCAACAAGGGCCTCGAACTGATCGAGGCGTTTCACCTGTTCCCGGTCGGGCTGGAACGGCTTTCCATCGTGGTCCACCCGCAATCGGTGGTCCATTCGATGGTCGAATACCGCGACGGATCGACCTTGGCGCAACTCGGCCCCTCGGACATGCGCGTGCCGATCGCCTCGTGCCTTGCCTGGCCGCGCCGCATGGATACGCCGTGCGAGCCGCTCGATCTGGCGGCCATGGGCACCCTGACTTTCGAGCATCCCGACGAGGACCGCTTTCCGGCTACGCGGCTGGCGCGGCAGGCGGCGGAGGCGGGCGGGGCGATACCCGCCGTGCTCAATGCCGCGAATGAGGTTGCCGTGGCTGCGTTCCTTGCCGGTCGGCTCGGTTTCACCCGCATCGCCGATCATGTCGAAGCGACGCTTTCGTGCTATGCTCCTGCCGCGCCATCGAGCCTTGCCGAAGTGCTGGAAGTGGATCGCGAAGCGCGCAGCCGGGCGCGCGAGTTGATGGAGAATGCCTGAAGTGCTTGAATCGCCTTCGATCCTGACGACGCTTGTCTCCTTCCTGCTGGTGCTTGGCATCCTCGTGGTGATCCACGAGCTTGGCCACTACCTCGTCGGGCGGCTGTTCGGCGTGAAGGCGGACGCGTTCGCGGTCGGCTTCGGTAAGGAGCTGGCGGGATGGACCGACCGGCGCGGCACGCGCTGGAAGCTGTGCGCGCTCCCCTTGGGCGGTTATGTCCAGTTTGCTGGCGACATGAACCCGGCGAGCACCCCCGGACCGGTCGACGAGTCGCTAACCCCGGCAGAGCGGGCTGAGCTGTTCCAGTTCAAACCCCTGTGGCAGCGCGCGCTGATCGTGCTGGCGGGGCCGATGACGAACCTGCTGTTTGCAGTGCTGATCTTTGCCGCCTTCAATCTCACCTATGGGCGGCTTGTTGCTTCGACCGAAATCGCAAGCTTCGCCGAAAGTTCGACGGCGCAGCAGGCCGGGCTGAAGGTCGGCGACCGCATTCTCGCCATCGATGGCGAAAAGATCAGCGAGTTCACCGACATTCCGCCGCTTGTCGTGCCCTATCCGGGGCGAACCGTTTCGCTCGCGGTGGAACGCGACGGGCGCGAACTGGTGGTGCCGGTCAGGATCGCCGAAGTTGTCGATACCGATCGCTTCGGTAACGAGACCCGTATCGGCCGGATCGGGGTCGGGGCAGGCACGGTCGAGGTGGTCAAGGTAGGGCCTCTGGAAGCCCTCTCGCTTGGGGTCAGCCAGTCGATTGGCGTCATGAAGATGATGGCCACCGGCATTGGCCAGATCTTCTCGGGCGAGCGCTCGGTCAAGGAACTGGGCGGGCCGGTCAAGATCGCGAAATATTCCGGCGAGCAGTTCAGCCTGGGGTGGTCTGCTTTCGTCGGCTTCGTGGCGCTGATCTCGATTAACTTGGCATTCATTAACCTCCTGCCAATTCCCGCACTCGATGGTGGACACTTGGCCTTCTACGCCGCCGAGGCGGTCCGGCGAAAGCCGCTGGATGTCCGCAGCCAGGAATGGGCGATCCGAACTGGGCTTGCCCTCGTTCTCGCGCTCATGGTCTTCGTCACTTTCAACGATATCGCTTCCCTTTCGATTTTCGGGGGATAGGCTGGGATTCCACCCGCTCAGAGGCACGCTTGGCCGGATTGATCGCTTGATTGCCCTTGCCCCTTGGGGCAGAGGGCTGCGGTCCGGGTTGGGAAGACTCTGATTGCGATGGATCGTGCGGACAGCGTGCTTGCGCTGCTGGCTGCGCCCTGACAGGAATTGGCATCAGGAATGATGAGAAGGCATATGGTAGGCAGCATCGAAATGCGCCGTGCATCCGGGCTGGCTGCGCTCCTGCTTGGCACGACCATGCTGGCCGGGCTTCCTGCACCCGCCTTGGCGCAATCGGCCACTCCTGCCGCTGCGGCGCCTGCTCCCGCCCCGGCCTCGACGATCCGCGGCCTTCGCGTTACCGGCAACCAGCGGCTCGAAGCCCAGACCATCCTCTCCTACATCCGCCTGCGCATCGGCCAGGAATGGTCCACGACTGCGGCCGACCAGGCGCTCAAGGACCTCTACGCCACCGAACTGCTCGCCAATGCGCAGATCCGCAACGAGGATGGCATTGTCACCATCGAGGTGCAGGAAAACCCGGTAGTCAATCGCATCATCCTTGAGGGCAACAAGCGCATCAAGGAAGAGAAGATCCTTCCCGAGATCAAGGTCGCGCCGCGCCAGATATTCACCCGTTCCAAGGTGCGCGCCGACGTCTCGCGCATCATCGAGCTGTACAAGCGCCAGGGCCGCTATGCCGCGACTGTCGAGCCGAAGATGGTCATGCTCGAGCAGAACCGCGTCGATATCGTGTTCGAGATTACCGAGGGCGACAAGTCCAAGGTTCGTCAGATCAACATCATCGGCAACGATACCTTCTCCGATGGCGAGTTGCGCGGAGAGATGGTCACCAAGCAGACCGGACTGACCAAGATCTTGTCGTCGAGCACCAGCTACGATCCCGATCGCATGGCCTTCGACCAGCAGAAACTGCGCCAGTTCTACCTGACGCAGGGCTATGCCGATTTTCGTGTCGTGTCCGCTGTGGCCGAACTGACGCCGGACAAGCGCGACTTCATCATCACCTACGTTGTCGAAGAAGGGCAGCGCTACAAGTTCGGCGATGTCAGCGTCGACAGCCAGCTGCGCGATTTCGATGGCGAGGCCTTGGCCAAGAACCTGCCGATGAAGAAGGGCGACTGGTACAACGCGAAGATGGTGGAAGACACCATCGAAGGGTTGAACGAGACCGCCGGCACCTTCGGCTATGCCTTTGCCGACGTGCGCCCCCGTTACGAGCGTAACAAGGACGACCTGACGATGGGTCTGACCTTCGTCATCGGCGAAGCGCCGCGCGTCTATGTCGAATCGATCGACATCAACGGCAACACGCTGACCCAGGACAAGGTCATTCGCCGCGAGTTCCGCATCGGCGAGGGCGATGCGTTCAATTCGATCCAGGTCAAGCGCTCGACCAACCGCATCAATTCACTGGGCTATTTCCAGGAAAAGTTCGAAATCGAACAGAAGCCCGGCTCTGCGCCGGACCGGATCAAGCTCGAAGCCAACATCGAGGAAAAGCCGACCGGAGAATTGCAGCTGTCGGCGGGTTTCTCCTCCATCGAAAGTTTCATCTTCCAGGCTTCGGTGCGCCAGCGCAATTTCCGCGGGCGCGGCCAGACGGTCGGCCTGTCCGGCTCCTATTCGCGCTACACCAAGAGCGTGGAAGCCAGCTTCACCGAACCCTACCTGTTCGACAAGAACGTGTCGGTCGGTGTCGACATTTACCGCCGCGATTATCGCAGCTTCCGCTTCCTGACGAGCGACCGTGACCGCACCTATCAGCAGGCGACCACCGGCTTCCAGCTGCGCGCGGGACTGCCCGTCACAGAATATCTGACTGCGGTTGCGCGCTACACGCTCAACTACGACGACATCACGCTCGACCGGGGCCAGTATTTCTTCGATTTTGACGGCGATGGGGTAGAGACCTGCGAACCGATCCTTGCCGGGCGCTATCTGTGCGAGGCGATCGGCAAGCGCACCAGTTCGATCCTCGGTGTGTCGATCATCTACGACCGGCTCGACAATCGTGTTCGCCCGACCAAGGGGCTGACGGCTTCGCTCAGCGCCGACTATGCCGGGCTGGGCGGCTCGGTGAAATACGGACGGATACGCGCCAACGCGGCCAACTACTGGCCGCTGGGCGGCGGTTTCGTGTTCTCGGTCCAGGGCGAGGGAGGCCTTATCAAGTCGTTCGACAACAGCGGCGATCCAGTGACCGGGATCGACGATGTGCGCCTGACTGACCGCTTCTACCTTGGCGAGCCGCAGATCAGGGGCTTTGACATTCGCGGCGTCGGCCCGCGCGTGCTGCGCTATCCCTACATCGACACCAACGAAGACGGTGTGCTTGACGCGGTTTCGACCGAACGCAACAATTCGACCGACGACGCGCTTGGCGGCAAATATTACTACATGGCGCGTGCCGAGCTGGAGATCCCGCTCGGTTCGGGTGCCCGCGAGATGGGCCTGCGCCCATCGATCTTTGTCGATGCCGGTTCGGTGTGGGGCATTCGCAACCCGACGACGCTCGATACGGGGCCGGGCGGCGTGTTCCTACCCACGCGGGACGAAAACGGCAACTCGCTCTACACCCAGGTCGATGCCGCTTCGGTAGTCAACGGGGTCTGCACCGCGAGCACGACCTCGACCGTGACCAACCCGATCAACCCCAACCCGCCAAGCTGCCTGACCTCGCCCAACAACACTGCGATCGGCAACTCATTTTCGTTCCGGGAGGTCTTCCTTGGCGACACATGGAAGCCGCGCCTCTCGGTCGGCATCGGGGTAAACTGGAATTCGCCGTTCGGTCCCTTCCGGATCGACTTCTCGAAGGTTCTCCTCAAGCGCGAGGGGGACGACACCAAGGTATTCACCTTCAATGTAGGAACCCAGTTCTGATGAATATTCTTCTGAAATCCGTGGCCGCAGCCGCCCTTATGGCTGGCACGATCGGCGCTCAACCCGTCCTGGCGCAGGCGACAGGCGGCACGCTCGTCCAAGGCCTTGCCATTGCCAATCTGGACGCGGTGGTGGTCAATTCGAACGCTTTCAAGACGGCGGAACAGCAGCGCGCCGTAACCTACAAGCCGCAGCTTGACCGGGCTGAGACCCGTCGTGGCCAGCTGGAGGCACAGCTGAAGCCGCTGGCGGAAAAGTTCGAGAAGGATCGCACCGCGCCCAACCCGAACCAGCAGGCACTGGCGCAGCAAGCGGCCAACATCCAGCAGATCCAGCAGCAGGGACAGCAGGAACTGCAGGCCATCATCGCCCCGGTGGCGATGTCGCGCGCCTATGTCACCGAGCAGATCCAGGACAAGCTCGACCAGGCGATCAAGAACGCGATGGCCAAGAAAAAGATCAGCCTGCTGATCGGGCCTGACGCGGTGCTGGCAGTCAACAACAACGCCTACAACCTCAACCAGGACATCCTGAACGAGTTGAACACGCTGCTGCCTTCCGCACAGCTCGTGCCGCCGACGGGCTGGGAGCCGCGCGAGTTGCGCGAGGCGCGTGCGCAGCAGGCCGCTGCCGCAGGTCAGCAGCCCGCCGCTGCGACCACGACTACGCCGCCGGCTGGCCGCTGATCCGGCTTCGGGGGGCAATGCGATGAGCGAGGATGCGGCCGGCAAGGCTGATGCGCCTGCTTATGACATCACCCGTATCCTCGCCGCACTGCCGCATCGCTATCCGATGTTGCTGGTCGACCGGGTGGTCTCGCTCGACCTTGGCGAGCGCATCCACGCGGTAAAGGCGGTCAGCTTCAACGAGTCGTTCTTCCAGGGCCACTTCCCCGGTGCGCCGATCATGCCCGGCGTACTCCAGATCGAGGCGCTGGCACAGGCGGCTGGAATCCTCGCAGTGGAAACGCTGGAACTGGCCGGAAGCGACAAGCTTGTCTTTTTCATGGCGATCAGCGAGGCCAAGTTCCGCAAACCGGTCACTCCGGGCGTGCTGCTCGATCTCGAAGCCAGTTTCGTCCAGCAGCGCGCGCGGGTTTGCAAGTTTGCGGGCCGCGCATCGGTCGATGGCGCGACGACCTGCGAGGTGCAGTTCACCGCAATGATCGCGGATAGCTAGGCGCACTGGACAAAACCCGGCGTCGCCGCTATGCGCGCGCCTTCCCATATTGCAGGCCGGTCGGAACCGGCCAGACAGCGAGACAAAGACATGAAGGCCGATATCCATCCCGACTATCATATGATCACGGTCCAGATGACCGATGGCACCAAGTTCCAGACGCGCTCCACCTGGGGCAGCGAGGGCGATACCCTGGTGCTCGAGATCGATCCGACCTCGCACCCGGCATGGACCGGTGGCAACCAGCGCGTGAGCGAAGGTGGCCGTGTCGCGAAGTTCAACAAGCGTTTCGGCGGTCTTTCGCTCAAGAAGTGAGCTTAGCTTTAAGGCTAGAACGGGCGGCTCTTCGGGGCCGCCCTTTTCATTTGTGCGGCCTTGCGCCGCAGGCTGGCGACAAGACGCCACTGGACGCAACCGACGCTTGTCCCTAGATCGCGCCCCATGCGGATCGCCTTCACCAAGATGCACGGCCTCGGCAACGATTTCGTCGTCCTGGACGGGCGCGAGACGGCCTTGCCCGCGCTGGACCGGGCAGGCGCCACTGCCATTGCCGACCGGCACACCGGCATCGGCTGCGATCAGCTGATCCTTCTCGAGCCCTCGCAAACCGCAGACTTCAGGATGCGCATCTTCAATGCCGATGGCGGCGAGGTTGGGGCTTGCGGCAACGCCGCGCGCGCGGTCGGCCTGCTGCATGGCAAGCCCGCGCAGGTGGAAACGCTTGGCGGCCTGATCGCCACCAGTCCGACCCGCATTGGCATTTCGGTCGATATGGGCGTGCCGCGTTTCGGGTGGGAGGAGATCCCGCTCGCCTATGCAATGGATACCCACACCATGCCGCTCGCCTGGGAGGAGCTTGTCCGGCCGACTGCCGTCAATGTCGGCAATCCGCATGTCGTGTTCTTCGTTCCCGACTGCGAGGGCATCGACCTGGCGCGGCTTGGCCCGATGATCGAGACCGACGCGATCTTTCCCGAGCGGGTCAACGTCAACGTCGCGACTGTGGTCGATGGATCGCATATCCGGTTGCGCGTTTGGGAACGCGGCGCGGGCCTTACGCTTGCTTGTGGCACGGGGGCTTGTGCGACGGCGGTTGCCGCGATCCGGCACGGCCTTGTGCAGAGCCCGGTCGAGGTGGAACTGCCCGGGGGCGCGCTGACCATCGCCTGGGGTTCGGATGACCGCATCGTGATGACCGGCCCTGCCACCGAGAGCTTTCGCGGCAGCTTCGATCCTGCGGCTTTCGGGATCGCCTGATGGTGGCATTGGTCCATTCGCTCGGGTGTCGCTTGAACCTGTCGGAATCCGAGGCCATGCGCGCTATGCTTGCGGGCACCGACAACCTTGTTGTCGTCAACAGCTGCGCGGTGACTGGCGAAGCCGTGCGCCAGACCCGGCAGGCCATCCGCCGGGCGCGCCGCGCCAATCCCGATGCGCGGCTGCTCGTAACCGGATGCGCCGCCGAGGTGGAGCGCGACGCGATCGCCGCGATGCCGGAGGTAGACGGGCTGGTTGCCAATGCGGCAAAACTCGATCCGCGCAGCTGGAATGCGCCAATCAGCCAAGCGCGCCCGCAATCGCGCCATACCCGCGCCTTCGTCCAGGTGCAGAACGGGTGCGACCATGCCTGCACCTTCTGCGTGATCCCGCAGGGCAGGGGCCAGAGCCGATCGCTTTCGGTGGCGCAGGTGCTGCGCGAAGTGGAACGGCACGTCGCATACGGGATTGCGGAGGTGGTGCTGACCGGTGTCGATCTGACCAGCTGGGGCGCCGATCTGCCGGAAACGCCGCGACTTGGCATGTTGTGCGAGGCGATCCTTGCCGCCTTTCCGGCGCTGCCACGGCTGCGCCTTTCCTCGATAGATGGTGCGGAAGTGGACCAAGCTTTGTTCGACCTTTTCGCCCATGAGCCGCGCATGATGCCGCACCTGCACCTGTCGCTGCAATCGGGCGACGACATGATCCTCAAGCGCATGAAGCGGCGGCACTCGCGTTCCGATGCCGTGCGACTGGTCGAACGGCTGCGCGCGAAGAGGCCCGATCTCGCGCTGGGCGCGGACCTTATCGCGGGTTTCCCCACCGAGGACGAGGCGATGCACGCCAGCAATGTTTCGA
>JAURNJ010000111.1 GCA_030830245.1 Novosphingobium sp.
GGCTTGCCGGAAGCGGGGCTTGTAGTTTGTTTGCAGAAAGGGTCAACAGGGCGCAAGTGCGCGCCGATTTCTTGCGCGAGATATTTCGGGAGAACATGAATGCAACGAGGCCCACTGCGTGAAGTGATGCAATTCCGCTCCAGCCCGCCGCCGCCCGCAGACGATCTGGCGGCAACGGTCGCCTGGCTGCGTGACCGCACCCTGATCGGCGACCTCTACAACCGCTATGCCTTTGGCGTAGATTCGGCAGACATGGAACTGGTGCGGTCGGTCTTTCACCCCGACAGCACGGTGATCGGCACCGTCGCGCAAGGCGGCATCGATGACTATCTCAAGGTCATTGGCGAAGGCCTGCTCGCCTATCACGCGACCATGCATTTCAAGGGCAACCAGTATATCGAACTCGATGGTGACACGGCCTATGTCGAAACTTGGGTTGTAGGCTATCACATGGAGGCGCCGGGCAGCCCGATCGACCATCTCGAACTCGGGCTGCGTTATCGTGACGAGGTCGTACGGGTCGGCGACGACTGGAAGATCATGCGACGTGAGGCGGTGCTGCAATGGCACACCGGGCCATTCCCGAGACCGACCATTGGCGAGCCGCCCTACCCGCGCAAACCGCACAGATCTGGTGAGAATACCTGAAAGGCGCGCCGCGCCGTGCAGCCAATTTGCGCCTGCCTAACTGCCGGCATCTCGACAGGAGGAGAGCGCTCCAGCGCAGACGCCAGTTGGGGTTGATGGAGGCGAGCGTTCAGTATCGGCCCGAGATTGATGGACTGAGGGCCATTGCCGTTGTTCCGGTGATCCTGTTTCATGCCGGTCTCGACACCCTGAGCGGCGGTTTCGTCGGGTTCGATATCTTCTTCGTCATCAGTGGATACCTGATCACCTCGATCCTGATGCGCGACCTTGAAGCGCAACGCTTCAGCATTCTGAAATTCTACGAGAAGCGGGCTAGACGCATCCTTCCTGCGCTCATGCTGGTGTCAGTGGTCTCGATCCCATTCGCGATTTGGTTGCTGCCGCCGACCGATCTCAATCAGTATTTCAAGAGCCTGTTCGGGATCGCAACGTTCAGTTCGAATTTCGTGTTTTAAATACAGGCCGACTACTTCGACACCAGCGCGGGCTACAAGCCCATGCTCCACACCTGGAGCCTCGCGGTGGAAGAGCAGTATTACATCCTGTTCCCTCCGCTGCTCGCACTTGCATGGCGCTGGCGGCGGCAAACCTTGCTTCCGTTGCTGGCATTTGCCTTCGTTGCCAGCTTGGCTGTTACCGAGTTTGTCATTGGCGTGGAGCCCAGCCTGGCCTTCTACATGCTGCCTTTTCGCGCTTGGGAACTTGCGCTCGGCGGCATGCTTGCAGTCATTGCACTGGAACAGCGCTGGTTTGGCAGCTATCGGATGGCGCAGGTGGGCAGCGCTGCGGGCATGGCGATGATTGCCATCGCGATCCTGGCGATCGAGGAGAGCGATCCGTTCCCCGGCCTGATCGCGCTTGTGCCAACGGTTGGCACCGCATTGGTGATCCATTTCGCGCGACCCGGAACGCTTGCCTGCCGGTTGCTTAGCCTGAAGCCGATGGTGACGATCGGCCTGATTTCCTACAGTGCATACCTGTGGCATCAGCCCTTGCTGTCCTTCACCCGCCATTTCCATCCGCTCGAGGCACCGGTCCCGGCCCTTGCCGCAGCAGTGTTGGCGACCTTCGTACTTGCCTGGCTCAGCTGGCGATTCGTCGAACAGCCCTTTCGTGATCGACAGCGCATCGCGTCGAAAGCGATCTTCGTCTTGTCTCTCGCGGGCCTCGCGAGCCTCGCGATCGCCGGTTTTGGCGGAGCGAAGCTGGCGCCGCTTTTTGATTCTCCCGCGCTGGCAAGAAGCCCGCAACTGCTGGCCTATCGCTATGACAATCGGGCGCTGCAGTCCGAGAGCTGGCAAGTCCTGAGCAAATTTTCTGGAAGTCGCGCGTATGGAGTTACCGACAATTGGGTGGACAACTCGCTCTGGTTCGATCCAGCAGACTCGCGTCCCGGTCTGCTCGTTATCGGAAACTCCCATGCCAAGGACGTGTTCAACACGCTTTTCAACAGCGACACGGTCCGCTCCCGCTATCAACTCGCCCGCTACGGCACCCAGATTGTCGATGCGGAACGGACTGCTCTGAATTCGCCGAACTGCAGGGCTGCCAGAATCATCGTGATCGCGAGCAGGTACTCAATGCAGGATGCTGCGGCGCTTGAAGCCCTGTCCGCGCGCATCCTAGGCGACGGCAAGCAACTGGTCCTTGTCCGAGAGATATTCGGCTTCCCGCAATTTCGCGACAAGACCCTGACCCTTGCCGACAAGATCATTATCGAAGCGAGCCAGCGGGGCGAGGATGATGGCAACGGCATCGCTCGCAAGGTGGATCGAGCGATGTTCAGGAGCTACAGGGACGGCAGGCAGATCGCCACCGCGCAGGTATCAAGCGCCACAATCGACAGGATCGTCGCGCGACATCGCGATGTTATCGCCGTCGATCGCATGGACCTGGTCTGCGACGCTGGCCGCCAGTTGTGCTTCGCCGCCAGCGACCGGCTTGAGAAATACTACTACGACTACGGCCATCACACGCTGGAAGGTGCCGAATTCTTCGGCGGGCGACTGGACGAGACGGGATGGCTGATTTCCCGCCTGGGAAGCCGGCGCTGAAACCAGGCTAGATCAACCTGCCGGCGTTGCGGCCAAGCTCGGCAAAGTAGCGTGCCATCGCGTCCGCCGCCTTCTCGGTCAGCGCGATGAACGCCCGCCGCCGATCGGAATCGTCCTCGATCCGCTCAAACAGACCGGCCTCGGTCATCTGCCCGATACAGCGCAGCGCGGTTGTCGGTGGCACGCCCATCCTCTCGCAAGGTTTCGCGCAAGTGCCCGCGATCGGCATAGATCGAGACCGAGAGCGCAAAGCCCGCACCATCCTCGACAGGTCCGGGATAGCGGAAATCGGCCTGGATGGGGGCATGGACAGTCATGGCGAGAACACTCCTATTAGTTTCGAACAGGAGTAGAACAAAATAGGATTATGTCAAGAACGGATCAAACTCTTTCAGATCCACCCCGCCAGTTCGCGGCGCACCAGCGCTTCGAGCATCGCCATTCCCGCCTCGCCCGCATTGAGGCAATCGAGCGCGGCGAACTCAGCTCCGCCAGCGCCGAGGAATTGCTCGCGACCGCGAATCGCCAGCTCCTCGCGGGTTTCGAGGCAATCGGCAGCAAAGGCCGGGGCAGCAATCGCGAGGCGCCGGGTGCCTGCCCTCGCCTCATTCACGAGTACCTCGTCGGTATAGGGCTCGAGCCATTTGGCCCGCCCGAAGCGCGACTGGAAACTCGTCTCGACCCGCATGCCAGGATAGTCGGCCGCCAGCGACTCGGCGAGCAACCGAGACGTCTTGCGGCATTGGCAATGGTAGGGATCGCCCAAGTGCAGGGTGCGCTCCGGCATGCCGTGAAAGCTAAGCAGGAGAACCTCGGGATCGAAATCCAGCGCCGAGATCTGACGCGACAGATCGGCGCGCAGAGCCTCGATATGCAAGGGATCGTCGTAATAGGGAGGAAGGCTTCGCACCGCCGGTTGCCAGCGCATTGCCTTCAGCGCTACGCCCAGCGCATCCATCGCGCTCGCCGTCGTTGCGCCCGAATATTGCGGATAGAGTGGTGCAAAGAGGATGCGCCGGCAGCCTTGCTCCTGCAGCTTAGTCAGTTCGTCGGCGATGTTCGGCTGGCCATAGCGCATCGCCCAGCGAACATTGGCGACGCCTTCCAGGCGCGCCTCCAAAGCATCTGCTTGTGCCCTGGTATAGGCCGCAAGCGGCGAGCCCTGTTCGGTCCAGACCTGCGCATAGGCATGTGCCGATTTTTTAGGTCGGGTGTTGAGGATCACGCCGTGCAGGATCGGCCACCAGACAAGGCGCGGAATCTCGACCACACGCGGGTCTGACAGGAACTCGGCAAGGTAACGCCGCACAGCCTTTGGCGTTGGCGCATCGGGCGTACCCAAATTGACCAGCAGGACGCCGATCTTGCTGTCAGCGAACGCAGGATGGCCGGGCGGTCGCTCCATCACAGCCCCCCCTCGATCTGCTGGCGGGCAATATCCCGGTTCACGATGCGCCCGATATCGACCACCGCGCTCAGCCGGTCGACCCTGACGCCGCTGTCTGCGCGCTGCGCGGTTGCTACCACGGCAATGTGGCCTGCGCCCCGGCCCGTGCCGATCTTGTGGCAGGCGAGGCCCTGCCCGCTCGAATCGCCGCCGCCCCAGCCCGAAAGCGCAGCGACCCGCTGCAGGCATTCAGCGAGACGCGGGTCCTTGCCCAGCAGGGCCATGCGATAGGCGAGCGGTTCGCGACCAGCCCGGTGCGCCAGCTCGTCGATGAAGGTCTCGTTAAAGAACGCAGTGTAGCCATGGGCATTGCCGCGCAGCCGTGCGGTGGGTAGATCGAAGCTGACCGGCACCTGCTCGATTGCCAGATGATCGATGGCATAGGGCGGCACCGCCCCTTCCATGGCGAGGGGGTCGACCTCGCCAGCCACAGCATCAAGCGCATCGTAGGGTGCCGCTCGCTCGAACAGCCGCGCGCCAAATTCCCTGGCCGTCGCGGGAACCGCAATGCGCGCACGCCAGCCTGCCAGCCGCCCTTCCGCATCGGTGCGCGCGCCCATCAGCGCGGCAACCGGGGTGCGCGGCCAGCCTGCGAGATGCTCCTGCCAGCGCGACCAGGTGAGCTGCACTGGCTTGCTAGCCGCGCGCGCGATCAGTGCAGCCTGAACCGCGTGATCGACTTCGAGCCGCCGGTCGAAGCTGCCGCCTGCGGGCATGGCATAGAGCACCACGTCGCGCGCATCCATGCCAAGCGCTTCGGCGGCGACCTCCCGCGCCGATTGCGGCACCTGGCTGCCTAGCCACAATTCCAGCTTGCCGTCAGCCAGCCTCGCCGTCGCGCTCGTGGTTTCGAGCGTGGCATGCAGCGCCGGGCCGACTTCATACCGCAAGGCAAGATCGAACTTGCTGTCGAGCAAGGTGTCGGGATCGCCCGCCTCGTGCAGTCGCACTTCCTCGCCGTGGCGCAGCGCCTTGTCCAGCGCCTCGCCGATCTTCGCGCTATCGGCAAAGCGCGAAACATCGAAGTGAGGAGCGATTGCCCGCAGCGCCTGTTCGGCTGCCCACCAATTGCTGGCAATCGCGGCCAGCCAGTTCGGCCCTTCGACAAGGTCTATCAGCCCGGCAACGCTGGATGCCGCGCTGCGATCGTACTTGCCCAGCGACGACTTGCCGACGGGGGCATGGGCAACGCTGGCAAAGACCATGCCCGGCAAGCGCACGTCGCCCGCAAATTGATAGGAGCCATCGACCTTCGAAGGCAGATCAAGCCGGGGGAAGTCGTTGCCCGCACTGGACGGCGCGCACAGTTGCACAGGACGTAGAGGAGGCGGATCAGGCGGATCGAAGGCGGCAGCCTCGGCAGCGAGAGCACCAAAGGAAAGGCGCTTGTCGCCATGCACGATGAAGCCCTGCTCCGCCTGGCATTCCTCCCAGCCCACGCGCCAGCGGTCCGCCGCCGCCATAGCGAGCATGGCGCGAACCCCCGCCGCGGCCTCGCGCGCCGGCCTCTCGAACGCTGCCAGCGACAAGCCATCGGCAGTTGCCATGAAGCGATTGTCCTCGGCCCAGCGGCGCACCAGCAGGCCATCGGGCGCATCGGCCAGTTCCGGCACGGCGGGCATCCAAAACTCGGCCAAGCGCGCCGCCAGCGGCAGGTTGGCATAGTGCGCGCTGACCGGCGCAGGTTCGATGGCGATCTGCCTCCAGTCCGCGCCCAGCTCAGTGGCGACGACCTGCGCGATCAAGGTGGTGACTCCCTGCCCCATTTCGAGCTGCGGCACGGCAACGGCGATCACCCCGTCGCGCGCGATCTTGATCCAGGCATCGAAGGCGACCTCGCCCGGCGCGGGCGAGAGCGGCAGCGGGAAGCTGCGCGGACGGGCGACGTAGCCCACCATCAGCCCGCCCCCGGCGAGCGCCGCAATCAGCATCCCCCGCCGCGAAAAGCGCATCAGGCCATGGCCTCGCTCGGCTGGCGCCGGTTGGCGAGCCATGTCGCAATACGCCGGGCAATCGCCGCGAAAGCCTCTGCCTGCGGTCCGTCGCCAGCAGCCAGAGGCGTGCCCGCGTCGCTCGCCTGGCGGATGGCGATGTCGAGCGGCACCCGGCCAAGGAAGGCGTGGCCCATCTCGGCCGCTGCCTTTTCCGCGCCGCCCGCGCCAAACGGATCACTCACTTCGCCACAATGCGGACAGGTATAGCCAGCCATGTTCTCGACAATGCCAACCACCGGGACCTTGCCTTGATCGAACAGCGAGATCGCGCGCGCCGCGTCCATCAGGGCCAGGTCCTGAGGCGTGGAGACAATCACCGCGCCCGCCGGCTTGAAGCGTTGCAGCATGGTCAGCTGCACGTCGCCGGTGCCGGGCGGCAGGTCCACCACCAGCAGTTCCACGTCTCCCCAATCGGCATCGACCAGCTGCGACAGGGCGTTGCCCGCCATCGGGCCGCGCCAGGCGATAGCCTGTCCTGGGCTGGCAAGGTGCGCCATCGACAGCATCGGCACGCCCCACTCGCTCATGATCGGCAGCAGCTTCTTTTCAGACGTCGCTTGCGGGCGGGCGCCCTCGGTCGCCATAATGCGCGCCTGCGACGGGCCGTAGATGTCCGCATCGACGAGGCCGGTGCGGATGCCCGCGCGAGCCAGCGCAATGGCGAGATTGGCAGACAGGGTGGACTTGCCGACCCCGCCCTTGCCCGATCCGACCGCGATGATGTTGCGCGCGCGTTTCTCCCCCATCATCGCCACCCGGACCTCTTTGACGCCCGGCGCACCGCGCAGTGCGTCCTTGGCCGCGACTTCCAGCCGGTCGCGCTCAAGCCCGTCAAGTCCGCTCACGTCGAGTACCAGAGTGGCGGCGCCATCGGCCAGCCGCAGCGATTGCAGCCGCGCGCGGGCAAGATCGGGCAAGTATGGCTCCAGTTGCTTGCCCTGCTCGTCTGACATTGTTGCTCCTTCTGTGCCAATTGCGGCTTGCTTCCCCCTAGCAAGGAAAAAGCATGGAGAGGCACTGTTTTTGTTTGCCGCTCGTTCCTATAACGGGTGTCATGAGACGGATCGGAAGCGTTCTGACGCAGGCAGGCCTGGCAATGACCGGCAAGCGCAGCCCATGGGGCAAGCCGCAGCCGGAGGATACCGGCCACAACGATGGCGAAAATCGGGGCGGTGCGGACAATCCACCCTCCTCCGAAGGCGATCCGCCTAAAGGGCCGCGCAATCCGTGGTTGCCCGGTGGCAACGAACAGCCGCGCCGGTCGGCCAGCATAGAGGACATCTTCCGTGGGCGCGGTCCGAGTGGCGGCTCCGGTGGAGGAGGAAGATTCCCGCGGCTGCCGCAGCGCCCCGATGGCAGGAGCTGGTTCCCACTGATCGTGGGAGGCATTGGTCTGCTTTGGCTGGCGGTGTCGACCGTGCACATGGTCGGCCCTAAGGAAGAGGGCATCATCACCACCTTTGGTAAGTATTCGCGCACCATCGGTCCGGGCGTGTCGCTTTCGATGCCCTGGCCGATACAGAGTGTGGCGATTTCGGATGTCACCTCGATCAAGGTCGATACGATCCCCGAGGGCGAAACCGAAAAGCTGATGCTTACGAGCGACCAGAACCTGGTTGATACGTCCTATCTGGTGCGCTGGAACATCAAGGACCTGAAGCTTTACAACTTCCGGCTCGCCGATCCCGAGGAAACCGTACGGCAGGTCGCCGAGGCATCGATGCGGGCCTCCATCGCCGAAGTTACCCTGAACCAGGCGCTGAGCGGCGCCGGGCGAGGCACCGTGGAGCAGAACGTCAAGGACCGGATGCAGCGCCTCCTCGACAAATATCGTTCCGGCGTGCGCATCCAGGGTGTCGAGATCAAGAAGGCTGATCCGCCGCGAGATACGCTCGCCGCCTTCCAGCAAGTCACCTCCGCACAGCAGGACGCCGAGCGAGACCGTTCCAACGCCCGAGCGTGGGCGCAGCAGTTGCTCGCCCGCGCACAGGGCGATGCCGCCGCCTTCGACAAGGTCTATGCCGAATACAAGCTTGCTCCTGAAGTGACTAAGCGCCGCATGTATTACGAAACGATGGAACGCGTGCTCAACAAGAACCCCAAGGTCATCATGGAGGCCCAGGGCGTTTCGCCCTTCCTGCCGCTGCCCGAGATGAAGAAGCGGATCGAGGCCCTGCCCGCGCCGACAACCAAGGGAGGCCAGTGATGGACCTGGTGCGCGAATACAAGGGCGTACTGATCGCGCTGGCTGCGCTCGTCGTACTGCTGATGGCCAGCGTGGTGCAGGTGCCCGAAACGCAGCAGGCAGTCGTCGTGCGCTTCGGTGAACCGATCAAGAAGATCAACAGCTTCGATCCGGGCAAGGATTTCGGCCAGACCGGTGCGGGGCTGGTTTTGCGCATACCCTTCGCCGACCGGCTGGTGCGCATCGACAAGCGGCTGCTGACAGTCGACATGGAGCCCCAGCAGATCCTCTCGACCGACCAGCTGCGCCTCAATGTCGATGCCCATGCCCGCTTCCGCATCATCGATCCGGTGAAGATGGTGCGCACCGCGGGAACTCCCGAGCGGGTGCAGGAACAGCTCGAACCGATCCTAAACTCGGTCCTGCGGCGCGAACTGGGCAAGCGTACCTTCCAGTCCCTGCTCACCGCCGAGCGCGGCCAGGCGA
>JAURNJ010000112.1 GCA_030830245.1 Novosphingobium sp.
CCATCGAGCGGATCGATGATGAAGCGCGGTTTGTCCGGATCGCCTTCGATCTCGCCGCCTTCTTCCATGAGGTAGCCCCAGTCGGGTCGCGCGACACGCAGCTCGTCCCACAATGTCCGCTCGGCCCGCTGATCGGCCTTGGAGACGAAGTCAGCCGGGCCTTTCTTCGAGACCTGCAGGTGCTCAACCTCGCCGAAATCGCGGCGAAGGCGCTGCCCCGCCTTGCGCGCGGCTTTTTCCATGACACGGATCAGGCCGGAGATGGCAGACATGCTGGTGAGATCCTGACTTGGAACAGGGAACTGTCCCCTGTTCAGCTCGCCTTGCTGACGTAGGTGCGCTCGTAGACATCGACAACGATGCGCGTTCCGCTTTCAATGTGGGGCGGCACCATCACGCGCACGCCGTTATCGAGCACGGCTGGCTTGTAGCTCGACGAAGCCGTCTGCCCCTTTACCACGGCGTCGGCCTCGACAATCGTGGCCTCGACCTGTTCGGGCAGCTGCACCGAGATCGGTCGCTCTTCCCAAAGTTCAAGGCTGACTTCCATGCCGTCCTGAAGGAAGGCTTCGGCCCCGCCAAGCAGGTCGGCAGGCAGCTGGATCTGCTCGTAGGTGTCCTTGTCCATGAACACCAGCTGGTCGCCATCGGCATAGAGATACTGGAAGTCCTTGGTATCGAGCCGGACCTTCTCGACCGTGTCGGCGCTGCGGAAGCGCACGTTGGTCTTGCGCCCGTCGATCAGGTTCTTCATCTCGACCTGCATGAAGGCGCCGCCCTTGCCCGGCTGGGTGTGCTGCGTCTTCGCCACTTTCCAGATGCCGCCCTCGTATTCGAGGATGTTGCCGGGACGGATATCGACGCCGCTGATCTTCATGGGGATTGCCTTCGCGAATGAGGTGTATTGCCAGTCAGGCCGCGCCCTTAGCCTGCGCGCTTGCCTGTGGCAATCGCATCGCACCAATGCTAGCGGGCGAGTGCGATGCTCATCCGTTCGATCCTTGTCTCTGCCCTTGTCGCATCAACGCTTGGCGCCACTGCGCAGGCGGTGCCGGGCGGGGAGATTTCGACCATGCCGACGGGCCGCTACCAATGCGAAAAGCCGGGCGACGTCAACGGGCTTGTCGCGGTGCGCGTGCCGGAGGCTGATTTCCGCGTGCTCGCTTCGTCGAGCTATGCTGTCGACGGCAAGCGCGGCAGCTACCTTCTCACGGGCGACGACCTGGTGATGACCGACGGGCCGTTCGAAGGCCGCAGGTTTGTGCGCACATCGGTGGGCTACCTGCGAGGTCTGGCGCCGGACGGCAAACTGGGCGATCTGCGTTGCGTGCTGGCGGTTCGCGGAACCTTCTGAACGCTCGGCTTGCAGTTGGCCGCCACCACGATAGTCTGCCGAAAAACGGGAGACGACTGAAATGGCCATCAACGAAGCTGCGCTGCAAACCCTGATCGACAAGGACGCGATCCGCGAGCTTGCCATGCTCTATTCGCGCGCCATCGATCGCAAGAACTCGGCACTGCTGCGGGATCTCTACACCGAGGATGCAACCGACACGCACGGCACCGACTTCGAAGGCAACGTCGCCGACTTCGTGACCTTTATCGAGAGCACAGCGCCTTTCATGACCTACTCGGGGCACCACATCTGTAATCACCTGATCAGCGTCGATGGCAATACGGCACAAGGCGAGGTCTATACCCTTGCCGTCCATTGCTTCGCTTCCGACCCGGCCAACCGGGTAGAGGACTGGCACGTGGTCCGCTACATGGATAACTACCAGCGCTGCGCGGACGGCAAGTGGCGCTTTTCGAAGCGGTTCGTCACTTACGACATGATCGTGACGCGGCCATTCGATGGCGACGGGCTGCTGGGCGCGGCTCCCGATGCCAGCTATGGCGAGCTCTCGCACCGGCTGTTTACCGCTGGATCGCGAGGCTGACCGCAGTCAACCGCCCGCAACCTTGGCCATGACGATAACCTCGGTCGCACTCTCGACCGAGGCAGACCAGTCTGGCTGAACCTCTCCATCGACCGCAAATGCAGCGCGCACGTCTGCAAGGTCGGCGAAGCCCGGCCCGATTTCATCGAGCTTGTTGACCACGCCGAACAGCGTGCGCGCCGCTAACTCGAAACGATCGGTGCCGCCGAAGAACTCTCGGTCGAACGGCGGCATGACGATCACTCGCACGGAAGGATCAGCCCCCGTTCAGGGCTGCATGAACCTTGTCGGGCGAGATCGGCAGGCTGCGCATCGGCTTGCCGACCGCCTTGCTGACCGCTGTTGCCACTGCAGCGAGCGGCGGCACGATCGGAACTTCGCCCACGCCCTTGACCCCATAGGGATGGCCCGGATTGGGCTTTTCCACCATGACGGTGTCGATCATCGGCATGTCCGAAGCGACCGGGATGCGATAGTCGAGGAAGCCGGCGTTATCGAGGCGGCCATCCTTGTTGTAGATGTAGGCCTCGTTGAGCGCCCAGCCGATCCCCTGCACCGCGCCGCCCTGCATCTGCCCTTCGACATAGGCGGGATGCATGGCGCGGCCCACGTCTTGCACCACTGTATAGCGGACGACCGAGACGTTGCCGGTTTCCTTGTCCACTTCCACGTCGCAGATATGCGCGCCGTAGCCGGGAAGGTGCTGCAACGGATTAACGCCATTCTCGAAAGCGATCGGACCACCCGTCGCGCCGGACTTGGCGGCGATTGCCGCGAGAGACAGGGTCTTGCCGGCATTGTCGCCGCCGGTGCAGACCGCTTCGCCCTCACCCCATTCGACATTGGCGGCGTCGGTTTCCCACATCTTCGCTGCGCGTTCACACAGGATCCCAATGACGGCCTTGCTCGCCTCGATCACCGCAATGCCGGTGGCATAGGTCGTGCGGCTGCCGCCTGTAACCATGGAATAGCCGATCGATCCCGTATCGGCGATGGTGACGTTGACCTTCTCATAAGGGATGCCGAACGTCTCGGAAGCCATGATCGCCATGGAGGCGCGGCTGCCGCC
>JAURNJ010000113.1 GCA_030830245.1 Novosphingobium sp.
CCGCTTCCCGCTCAGATCTCGAAACTGACCATCTTGGCCATGATGAACGCGCTGATCCCCATCCAGGTCAGGCCGCCAAGGCCAGTGACTATCAGGCGGTCGTCGGTGAAGAATCCGCCGAGATACTCGGGGTTGATCCACCAGATCATGGTGAAGACGATGAATGGCAGCGAGCCGACGATGTAGGCCGAGGCCTTGGATTCCGAGCTCATCGCCTTGATCTTCAGCTTCATCTGCGAGCGTTTGCGCAGCACGTCGGCGAGGTTGGCGAGCGTTTCGGCCAGGTTGCCGCCCGTCTCGCGCTGGATCGCAAGCGTGATCACGAAGAAGTTGAATTCGGGCATGTTGAGGCGATCGGCGGTTTCCTGAAGTGCATCTTCCATCGTCCGGCCAACCTTGATGCGGTCGGTGATCAGCTTGAATTCTTCGCCTACCAGACCGGGCACTTCGGTGGCGACGACACCCAGTGTTTCGGTGACGGGTAGGCCCGAACGAAGGCCACGCACAAGCAGCTCGATCGCGTCGGGGAATTTTACGGTAAAGGCGTTCGAACGGCGCTTGATCATGAAGCCCACAACCATGTGCGGCATGACCGTCTGGGTCAGGACGAGGTCGACGCGGTCACCCGGGAAGACGAAGCCGCCAACGCCGGTCTTGGCCGAAACCGGAATGGTCACGGCGCGCATGCCCGGGCCAAGCGCGGCGGCAAGGAAGCCGCGATCGCCCGGAGCGACGAGCGCACCCTGGGTGACTGGCTGACCGGCAGTGACCGGGAAGCGGACCACGGTGCCGAGCAGCTTGGTCCTGTCCGCCTCACCGTCGATGAAGTAGGCGTCCTTGACCAGTTCCTCAGGCCATTCCTGGAAATTAATCGAATCGGCAGTGATGATCGTGCCGGTCGGCAGCGCGCGCAGCGCCACCAGGACCTTGGGGCCCTTTGGCTCGACCTTCGCCTCTGCCTGGGGCGTTGAAGCGCCCATGAAAAGCGAGCGCGCCGCAAAGGCCGTTCCGACCGCGACAAGCAGTGCAGCAACCAGCAGCAGCAGTTTCTTCTTATCCATGGCTATCGAAGCCCCCTGAAAAATTCCTGGTATTCGAACGGTGGTTTTCGGACAGATTGGTTAAAATCGGGTTCATCCCAGAATTCCCCCCGGATCGAGAGGGGCGAGATGCTGGCTGGCCAGAACCCAAAGGCCGGCAGGCGAGATGGCGACGCCATAGGGTACGGCGACCTTTCCCTGACGTTTGCGGGCATAGTGCACGCCTGCGACAATCAGGGTCAGCACGCCGCCCGCGAGCGCCATGAAGATGATGAGTTTGAGGAACCAGAACGGCTCGATCCACAAGGCCAAGGCCGTTAGGAGCTTCACATCGCCTCCGCCCATCAGGCCGAGTGCGAACAGTCCGACAAGCACGGCAAAGGTGGCGAGCGCTATCGCGAACTGGATGCCGACGCCTCCCAGCGTGAGCCCGCTCGTCAGCCAGAACAGTGGCGCTCCGCAGGCGATCGCGGCAGTCAGCCAGTTGTCGATTTCCCTACGACGCATGTCCGTAAAGGCAGCCACCAGCAGCCCAGTTGCCAAGGCTGCGAGCAATGCGTAGGTGATTAGGCCGCCCTGCATTTCGAGAGTTCCCCCTGATGTGGAGAAGCTCTAGCCGCGATGACTTACCAAAAAGTAACCAACGACGAGAGGCCGGTATTAGTCACGTAAGTTCGCAGCCAGCTGTGCCTAGCGTCGACCGGCGGGCGATACCGCCTGAGGCCCGCGAGGGCAGGTGGATTGCGCCTGATGGCCACGCCATCCGCCGGTTCGACTGGCCCGGCGACGGCAGGCGCGGATCGCTGCTGTTCCTGCCGGGCCGGGGCGATTTTTTCGAAAAGTGGCTGGATGCCATCGGTCACTGGCACGAGCGGGGCTGGTCGGTGACTGCTATCGACTGGCGCGGGCAGGCCGGTTCGGGCCGGATGACCGTCGATTGCGTCACTGGTCACATCGACGACTACCGGATCTGGGAGGACGATTTCGCGGCATTCTGGGGCGAATGGGCGTCAGACACGTCGGGTCCGCATGTTTTTGTCGCTCACTCGATGGGCGGCCAGATCACGCTGGGCGCGCTGGTGCGCGGCCTCGTCGATCCCGACGCAGCCGTGTTTTCCGCGCCGATGTTCGGTCTCAGGCCCGAGTGGCTGCCGCGCTGGCTGCTGCACCTGTTCGCCCGAACGATGGTGGCCTTGCGCGGTGCGACCACGCCAGCCTGGCAAGGTGGCGAGCGGCCCGATCGCTTACCCGGCGAGCGCTTCGCCTTGTTGACCCACGACCGTGTTCGCTATTCGGACGAGACCTGGTGGCGCGAGGCGCGGCCCGAACTGGGGCTTGGGCCGCCGAGTTGGGGATGGATCGTTCGGTCTTATGCAGCCATGGGCGCGACCGCGAGGCGCGGCGCACTCGAAGCCGTGCGTGCGCCTGCGCTGATTGTCGCGACGCGCGCAGACAAGCTCGTTTCGTGGCGCGCGACGCGCAAGGTCGCCGCGCGACTTCCCCATTGTTGGTTGGTCGTGTTCGGGCGGGAAGCCCGGCACGAGATCCTGCGCGAGGTCGATGCGGTGCGTAACGCTGCCCTGAGCGCCATCGACGCCTTCCTCGACGCCGAGGCACCTCCAAAGTGAGCGAACGGTTCGACGTTGCCATTGTCGGCGCGGGCATTGCCGGTGCCTCGCTCGCGGCGATGATTGCGGGACACGGCAGCATTGCCCTGCTCGAGGCCGAGGACACCGCAGGCTATCACTCGACCGGGCGTTCAGCGGCATTCTGGACAGAAAGCTACGGCGGGCCGAAAATCCAGCCGTTGACCGCTGCTTCCGGGCCATTCCTGCGCGATGGCGGCTTCCTCAGCCCGCGCGGCGCACTGACCATCGGGCGCGACAGTGAGGGCGCGGTCATTGATAGCTTTACGCGTGACTACTCGGTGCTCGGCGTCGCGGTCGAGCGGCTGGACCGAAGCGCGCTGGAATCCTATATTCCCGGACTGCGGCCCGGCTGGACGCATGGCGCGCTCGAACCGAGCTGCGCCGACATCGATGTTGCCGCGCTGCACCAGCACTATCTGGCCAGCGCGCGGCGCGATGGCGTCGAGGTGCGGACCCGCAGCAGGCTCATCGCCGCAGAACGAACATCGCAAGGCTGGCAACTCGAACTGGCGGGGGGAAAGACCATCGCCTGCAGCGTGCTGGCAAATGCGGCGGGAGCCTGGGCGGACGATGTTGCCCGGATCGCGGGGGTTCGTCCGCTGGGTATTGCACCTTTTCGCCGGACCATTGTGCAACTGGCTGTCTCGCCGCGGGCGCCCGCAAGCCTGCCGCTGGTGCTCGACATATCGGAGCGCTTCTATTTCAAGCCCGAGGCTGGCGGGGTCTGGCTCAGTCCGCACGACGAGACACCAAGCGAACCTTGCGATGCAGCGCCGGAGGAAATCGACGTTGCCCTCGCTATCAGCCGCTTCGAGGAAGTGGTGGACTGGCGGATCGAGCAACTGGTGCATCGCTGGGCCGGGTTGCGCAGTTTCGCGCCCGACCGATTGCCCGTCTATGGCTTTGACGGCCAGGTGCAGAACTTCTTCTGGTTTGCCGGGCAGGGTGGTTTCGGCATCCAGACCGCGCCAGCTGCGGCCCAGATCGGGGCCGCGCTGCTGACTGGTGGGGGAGAAGTACCAGTTGATCCACCAGCATTTAGCCCTGCGCGGTTTGCGTGACGGTTGCCGGTCGTCAGGGTTGCACCCGGTTCGCACCGATTCGGATCAAGGAGAAAACACGCGATGGCTCACCGTTTCGAAATCCGCAAAAACAAGAAGGGCGAATTCGTCGCCTATTTCTGCTACAATGCTGAAACGATGTTCTGGACCGAAGGCTACGCCAGCAAGGCCAGCGCCGAGAATGCCATCGCTTCGATCCTCAAGAACGGGCCGGGCGCGGAGATCGTCGACAAGACTGCGGACTGAACTTCCGCGTCAGGGTATGGCGGTGCCCAGCGCGGCGTCGCTTGCCAGCTTGTCCACCCGCTCGTTTTCCGGGTGGCCATTATGGCCGCGCACCCATACCCAGGTTATTGAATGTCGCGCGGCCGCGGCGATCAGCTCGTGCCATAGATCGGCATTGCGAACCGGCTGTTTGCTGGCGTTGATCCAGCCTTTTTTCTGCCAGCCGTCGATCCATTTCGTCATGCCGTCTATGACGTAGCGGCTGTCGGTGTGGAGAGTTACGGCGCAGGGCTCGATCAGGGCGTTGAGCGCCTTGACCACTGCGGTCATTTCCATGCGGTTGTTGGTGGTGGCCGGATCGGAACCGGACAGTTCCTTCTCGTGCTTGCCCATGCGCAACAGAGCGCCCCAGCCGCCGGGGCCGGGATTGCCCTTGCAGGCTCCATCAGTGAAGATTTCGACCTGTTTCAAAGTTCTACAATCCGTCCGCGAACAATCCGGCATTGCCCGGCTCGGCATAGAAGGCAAGGCGCCGCGCAAAAGCCATCGGATCCTTGCGTGTCACCAGCGCGTCGCCTGGCGTGTGCAGCCAATCATAGGCGCGCGTTGCGATAAAGCGCATTGCCGCCCCGCGTGCCAGAATGGGAAGGGCTGCAAGTTCCTCGCTGCTCAGTGGCCGGACCGCTTGATAACCGGCCAGAAGCGCACGCGACAATGCCGGATCGAAGCGTTGCCCATCGGTTGAAAAGCACCAGGCCGCGTGGGTCACTGCAACATCGTAGGCGATGATGTCGGTGCAGGCGAAGTAGAAGTCGATAAGACCGGAAACCTCATCCCCGCGCAGCAGAACATTGTCTGGAAACAGGTCCGCATGGATGACTCCGCGCGGCAGGTCGGCAGGCCAGTTCGCTTCCAGGTAAACAAGTTCATCCGCGATCGTCTGACCAAGTGCGGGATGGATCGACGCCAGTCCTTCGCGGCCGCAATCGCCAAACAGGCCCTTCCAGGCTTCAAGGTCCATGCCGTTGGCGCGGCTTGCCTGATAGCTTTCTGCGGCGAGGTGGACTTTCGCTAGGGCCGCGCCGACCGCCTTGGCCTGCTGCGGTGTCGGGTCGCTGACCGAGACGCCGGGGAGAAATTCGATCAGGGCTAAAGCCTTGCCCTCGTGCAGGCCAAAGGCGCGGTTGTCGCGATCGTGAATGGTGCGCGGTACCGGGCAGCCCTTTGCGGCGAGATGATCGAGCAGGCCAAGGAAGAAAGGCAGGTCTGCTGCATCGACCCGGCTTTCGTACATCGTCAGGATGAAGCGCAGCGGGCCGTTGCCTGTGCCCTCGGTCTCGATCAGCCAGTTGCTGTTCGACACGCCCTCGGCAATGCCCTTGGCCGAAACCAGCGCGCCGACATCGAAGGCCGAGACGATACGCGCCATCTCCTCGGCGCCGATGGTCGTATATACTGCCACAATCAAACAGTAAGCTGGCGAGGCAGCTTGAAGGTGATCGTCTCACGCGTCGAGACGGTTTCTTCCTCGCCCACTTCGCGCAACTCGCAAAGGCGGGAGATCACTTCGCGAACCAGCGCTTCGGGCGCGGATGCTCCTGCGGTCAGGCCAAGGGTGCTCACGGTATCGAGCCATTCGGGGACGATCTCGGAAGCGCGCTGGATCAGGCGGGCAGAGGTGCCTGCGCGCTCGGCCACTTCGACCAATCTTTGCGAATTCGAACTGTTGGGCGCACCGATCACCAGCACCAGATCGCAGTCCGGGGCGATCCGCTTGACTGCCTCCTGCCGGTTCGAAGTGGCGTAGCAGATGTCTTCGGACTTGGGCCCGCTGATATCAGGGAAGCGGGCCTTGATGGCATCGATGATCGCCGCGGTATCATCGACCGAAAGCGTGGTCTGGGTAAGGTAGGCCAGCTGTCGGTCCGCCACATGATCGAGCGCAGCCACATCCTCCACCGTTTCAATCAGGGTCATCGATCCGGCTTCGACCTGGCCGAATGTGCCGATTACTTCGGCATGTCCGGCATGGCCGATGAACAGGATATGGCGACCAAGCCCAATCTGGCGCTCTGCCTCGCGATGAACCTTGCTTACCAGCGGACATGTGGCGTCCAGCCATTCCAGGCCGCGCGCGGTTGCGGCCGCCGGAACCGACTTTGGCACTCCGTGTGCGCTGAAAATCACTGGTGCGCCGTCGGGCACCTCATCGAGATCCTCTACGAAGACTGCGCCCTTGGCCTTCAGGCCATCGACAACATAGCGGTTGTGGACGATTTCGTGGCGGACATAGACCGGCGCGCCATAGCGATCGATTGCCCGTTCGACGATCTCGATGGCTCTTTCGACGCCGGCGCAGAAACCGCGCGGGGCCGCGATCAGGACGCGCAGTGGCGGCTTGGTTGCAGATAATGTCGCGTTCATGGCTTGGCCTCTAGCGCTTTGCCGCCTGCCTCGCTAGGGCAAGATCCGATCAAATCGAGGACGCCACGATGAATCCCCGCACCCGCCTTACCCTCGTAGCGCTTTTTGCCGCATCGGCTATCGGCGGGCTGACAGGCTGCAAGACACAGGGCGAGCTGGTGGTCGATGAGAGCGTGGGCGTCACGGCGGTGCGCTCCCGCTGCCCTTCGGTCGGCATCCCCAACTATACCGGGGACGTCACCTTGTTCGGACCGGGCGGGCAACGAACAGCGGGCAATATCGATGTCGTTGCCGTGATGACCAATGTGCGTTCGCAGTGTTCCGAATCGCCCGAGCAGGTCGTCTCGACTGCCACGTTCGACGTGCTCGCCCGGCGTTCCGACACGCGCGGCGCGCGGCAGGTGAGCATTCCTTACTTTGTGAGTGTCGTGCGCGGCACCGGCGAAGTTGTGAGCAAGCGGATCGGCCAGGTGACCGTCAATTTCGCCGATGGACAGGAACGCGCTTCCGCATCGGGATCGGGCGCAGGCTATGTGGATGGCGCAGAAGCGACCTTGCCGCCAGACATTCGCGAGAAAATCACGCGCAAGCGTCGCGCTGGCGATGCCGATGCGGCGATCGACCCGCTAGCCGATCCGGAAGTTCGCGCCGCGCTAGCGCGCGCCGATTTCGAATTGCTGGTCGGCTTCCAGCTCAGCCAGGATGAGCTTGCCTACAACGCGACGCGTTGATTCGGTCTATCCCCTGGCCCTTACGAGCGCTTCCCTTGCCGCCGCAGCGATTGCCTTGCGGTCTGCAAGATCGGCTTGGGCAAGCGCAGGCAGCAGGTGCACGGTCAGCCGCACGGGTCGCCAACGCGCCGCAATTTTCAGGTAACTCAGGCCGCCAGGCTCTTCACCTACCCAGGCGATGGCCTGCGTTTCCGCGCCATAGTCGAGCCATACAGGATGGACCGAGACACCCTGCGGCACCGGGGTGAGTGCTGAAAGCAGGGACGACTTGAATGGCAGGAACCCGGTGCCATCGCTTGTGGTGCCTTCGGGAAAGATCGCCAGTGCGCCGTTTTCGCCAATGGCCTCGCGCACCTGCTCGACCTGACGCGCGACGCTCGAGCGATCGTGGCGGGCGACGAAGACAGTATCGTTTAGTCGGCACAGCCAATGCAGCCAGCCGTGCGCAACCAGGCCGTCGTTGGCAACGAAGGCGGTTCCGGTCACAGCGCCGAGCGCCGGGATGTCCAGCCAGGATACGTGGTTGGCGATCAGGAACACCCCACGCCGTAACCGGGCGCCGCGCACCTCTATGCGCAAGCCCAGGATCGAGTTGACGCCTGCGAAGAACAGCCGGGGGACCGGGTTGCGGGACGTAAACGGGCGGCATAGCGCGAACAACGGCAGAACCAGCAGCAGCCAAAGGACAAGAGCCAGACTTCGCGTTGCAATCAGCGTCCAGCCCACCAGGCCCGGTCGGGCTCGATTGGCAGGGGCGAGCGTAGCGTTCACGTGTCTGGGTCGGTGCCTTCTCGGCCCAGGCGAACGCCGAACAGCTCCATGCGGTGGTCGACCAGGCGGAAACCCAGGCGTTCGGCGATCACACGCTGCAAAGCCTCGAGTTCGGGATCGACAAACTCGATAACCTTGCCCGTCTCGACATCGATCATGTGGTCATGATGCGCTTCGGGCGCGGCCTCGTAGCGTGCGCGACCGTCACCAAAATCATGGCGGTCGAGAATGCCTGCCTCCTCGAACAGGCGCACCGTGCGGTAAACGGTGGCAATCGAGATGCCTGCATCAAGCGCGCTCGCGCGCTTGTGCAGTTCCTCGACATCGGGATGGTCCTCGCTTTCGGACAGCACGCGGGCAATGATCCGGCGCTGCTCGGTTATGCGCAGGCCACGCTCGGCACAAAGGGCTTCGATGTCGATCGGCTGGCGCAAGAGCAAACTCGTTTGCTGGGTGGAGCGCGCACGTTACCGCCCGCCGCCGCGCTTCACAAGCGCGATGGCGTTGCCGTTTCAGCAAAAATCGGGAATTTGCGGCTCAGACCTTAGCTTTGGGCTTGCGACCGCGCTTGACGCCAGGTTTGCGGCCCAAGCCGATCTTCACCGCCAGTTCGCGACGCTTTTCCGCATAGTTGGGCGCAACCATCGGGTAGTCGGCAGGAAGGTTCCAGCGCGCGCGATACTGCTCAGGCGTCAGGTTGTAGTGCGTCATCAAGTGGCGCTTGAGCATTTTCAGCTTCTTGCCGTCTTCAAGACACACGATGTAGTCCGGCTTGACAGAAGCGCGAACAGAAACCGCCGGTTCGGGGCGAGCTTCGACCGGGGCCGGGGCGCTGCCGAGACCGGCCAGTGCACCGTATACATTGGTGATCAGCGAGGGCAGTTCATCGCCAGCAACATTGTTGTTGCTTACGTGAGCTGCAACGATGTCCGACGTCAACGTAATCAGCGTTTCGGTCATGTCTGAAGAATTGTTTTCCATTTTGTCCTCATAGTGCGACCCGTCATGGACTGTGTGACTCATGTACGGTTGAGGCGGCGGATTAGGCCCATGAATGTGGTCACACAAGAGGAAACTTGAATCAATTCGTATCGAACGATAACGCAAAAGTAACCGCGTCGATCCGCTCGCCTGATTTGGTTCGATAATAGTTGGAGCGCTCGCCAACCGGCTCGAAGCCGGAACGCCGATAAAGGCGTTCGGCGGGATTGCCTCGCCGCATTTCGAGGAACAGGCGAGTCACACCCTTGCCTTGTGCTTCTTGCAGCAGCGCGTCCATCAGCTTGCCGCCAAGTCCGCGTTCGCGCCACTGCGGGTGCACCGCGAGCAGCAGCAGTTCCGCCTCTCCGGCAACGGTGCGCGTAAGGGTAAACCCGGCGGCGGGTTCGCCCGGCCTGGCGGCTTCGCCATCCCTGGCAACAAGGAAATAGTCGCACAGCCCGGTGACGAGCGCATCCTCGACCTGGCGGCGGGTCCAGGCCTCGCCCCAGTGTGGATCGAACGCATGATCCATCACCGCCATCAACCGGTCGAGATCGTCGCGCTGCATCGTTGCCATCAGGCGACCCCCGGCAACCTGGCATCAGGATCGCGCCCGTAGATCGGGTCGAGGCTGCCGAGCAGGGCATCCTCGCCAAGCAGGGCGAGCTCTCGGGCATCAGGAAGGATCGGCAGTGCTTTGCCGAAGCCTCGCGCTGCGACCAGTGCTTCAGCCTGACTGCCCGCAATCACCTCTTCCCGCACGGTATCGATAGCCTGTTCGGGGCGAAGCGAGGCAAGCGGTCGCATTGACACGCCGTCTGCGCCAAATACTTCGACGAACCATTCGCCGTGCCCGCCGGTCATCGCCACGCCGACCGGCGTCTGGCCAGCCTGGTTGCGCGCCATGGCGGCGACCAATCCCATCGTGGGAAAGCCGACAGCCTTGCTGCCCCACGCGAGGGCAAGAGCGCGGGCGGCGGCAAGCGCGACCCGCACGCCCGTGAAACTTCCCGGACCAAGACCAACTGCAATTCTCTCGGCGCGGCCCTTGTCCGGGAGTTCGGCAACCATCGGCACCAGCCGTTCAGCATGGCCGCGACCCAACAGCTCGAAACGCCCCGCAAGAAGCGCCCCATCTGCGAAGAGCGCTGCGGAGCAGGCCCCGGTCGAACATTCGATAGCGAGCGTTCGCACCCCGGAGCCGAGCCTAGGCGGCGCGCACTTCGCTGACTTCGGGAACGTAATGCTTGAGCAGGCTCTCGATGCCCTGTTTCAGGGTCGCGCTCGATGATGGGCAGCCCGAGCAGGCACCCTGCATGGACAGGTAGACTACGCCTTCGCGAAAGCCGCGATAGACGATGTCGCCGCCGTCATTGGCGACAGCCGGGCGCACCCGGGTTTCTATCAGGTCCTTGATCTGTGCGACGACGTCGGCGTCTGCAGGATCGTCGCCCAGGTCAGCGTCTTCGTCGGACGGTACGGCAATTGCCGACGCATCGCCGCCGGCGAACAAGGGCGCTTCGGAAACGAAATGATCGAGCAGGATCGCCACGACCTGCGGTTTCAGCGATGCCCATTCAATGCCTGGCGCGGCGGATACCGAAACGAAATCGGTGCCGAAGAACACGCCTGTCACGTCACCGAGGCCGAACAGTGCCTCGGCAAGCGGGGAGGCCGCGGCATCTTCGGGCGAGGCGAAGTCGCGGGTGCCAGCGCTCATTACCTGCCTGCCGGGCAGGAACTTGATCGTTGCGGGATTGGGCGTGGTTTCGGTTTCGATATACATGATGGGGTTGATGTAGGACTAGGTGCGCTGTGGTCAAGGGATCGCAGCGTATCGCACTGTTCACTGGCCCTTAACGCCGCTGGCCCCTATAGACTGACGATGCACTTCAAAAAGCTTATCGCGGCGAGCCTTGCCGTCGCCGCTGTGTTTCTATCTGTCGTCCCGCCTGCCCTCGCCAAGGCGCAGGTTCCCTGGCTCTACGAGAACAGCGATGTCCCCCCGGATCCCGATTGGACTTTCGGAGAACTGGACAACGGCGTGCGCTATGCCGTGCGGCCCAACGGGGTGCCGCCGGGGCAGGTTTCAATCCGCATCCGGGTCGATGCAGGTTCGCTCAATGAGCGTGACGGCGAGGAGGGCTATGCGCACCTTCTCGAACACCTGCTGTTCCGTCAGTCGAAGTATCTGGCCGACGGTGCCGCCATTCCAACCTGGCAGCGGCTTGGCGCGAGCTTCGGCAGCGACACGAACGCCGAGACGACGCCCACGCAGACAGTCTACAAGCTCGATCTGCCTAATGCGACGCAGGCCTCGCTCGACGAGACCTTCAAGCTGCTCTCCGGCATGGTCACCGGCCCGACGCTCAGCGAGGCCAACATCGCTGCCGACGTACCCATCGTGCTGGCTGAAATGCGCGAGCGCGGCGGGGCTGCCAAGCGCGTGCAGGAAGCGATGCGCGAAAGCTTTTACGAGGGTCAGCCGCTTGCCGAGCGCTCCCCCATCGGTACGACCGAATCGCTGAGGGCCGCCAACGCGCAAAGCGTGCGCGCCTTCTATTCGCGCTGGTATCGGCCGGCCAATGTCGTCGTCGTGGCGGCAGGCGGCGACAGTCCGGCTCCGCTCGAAGCGCTGATCCGCAAG
>JAURNJ010000114.1 GCA_030830245.1 Novosphingobium sp.
TCCTTGGCAATCCGCTCCTGCGCGCGCACCACGGCGGGGCGTTCCGCGATCCTGCTGCGCCAGGCGACCAGCGCGGGATGCTCGGCCGGATCGAACTGGTGCCGCTCAAGATAGTACGACCAGGGGTGCATCGCCATGTCGGCAATCGACAAGGCCCCGCCCGCCAGCCACTCGCGCTGCGCCAGCCGGTCGTCGAGGTGGCGATAGAGCCGGGCGGCCTGCGCGCGGTATCGCGCCTCGCCATAGGGTTCGCTCCCCGCTTTCAGCGCCATGGTGAAGTGGTTGAGCTGGCCGAACATCGGCCCGTAATTGGCCATCTGGTGCATCAGCCATTGCATCGTTTCCGCGCGCGGCCCGGCGGCGGAAGGCAGGAACTTGCCCTCGCGCTCCGCCAGCCAGAACAGGATCGCGCCCGATTCGGACAGCGGCTGGCCGGGCAGCAGCGGGTCTTCGAGCACCGGCACCTTGGCCAGCGGGTTCATCGCGAGGAATTGCGGGGTGAACTGTTCCTGGTTGAACACGGCGACGTGGCGCAGCTCGTAATCGAGGCCGCACTCCTCCAGCATCAGCACCACCTTGGTGACGTTGGGGCTCGACATGCCGTGGAGGATCAGATGGTCGCTCAATGCGTCCTCCCCTCGCCCACCGGCATGGCCGGTACGACGACGATGGCGGCAACCGCGTCGGCATCGCTATCGTTGCGCCAGGCGTGGACGATGCCGCGATCGACCAGCACGTCGCCCGCCCGCACCGTGGTCTCGCCCGTTTGCGTGACGAACACCACCTCGCCCGAAATCATGGTGAGGTAGTCGATCGAATCGGTCGCATGCCAGAACGGTTCGCCGCTGCCGTGATCGGGCGGGAAGGTGTGAATCATGAACAGAGTGCCGGGGCCGGACAGTCCCTGGACGCTGACATTGCCGGGATCGACATCGGCAGTCCCCGAATTGTCGACGGGGACGCCGGCGGAGCGCCAGACCACGGCGGATCGACCCGACATGCTGGTGGCCGGCGGCACTTCGCCGTCGATGATGATGGTGCTCCTGCCGTCCTCGCCCAGTCCGGATACGACGCGGCGATATGTCCTTGCTGTCATGTCAGATCGTCCTCCCCTTGCCCACCGGAAGCGCGGGCACGTTGACCGAAACCATTTTCGCCACCTCGCTGCCATCGTTGCGCCAGCCGTGGATCACCCCGCGATCGACGATCAGGTCGCCCGCGCGCAGCACCACTTCCTCCGTCTCCAGCACCAGCGTGATCTCGCCCGAGAGCACCGCGAGGTAATCGATGGTATTTGTGGCGTGCATGAAAGCCTCGCCCGCCTGGCCCGGAGGCATCTCGGTAATCAGGAAGGTGACGCTGCCATCGTGCAGGTGCGCCGGATCATAGCCGCCGCCAGTATCCGCATTGCCCGAATTGTCGGCAGGCACGGTGGCATTGCGCCAGACCATGTTGGCAGCGGGGGTGACGCGCGGCACCAGCCCATCGATCACGACGCAGGAGCGGCCCTGATCGTCGAGACCGGTTACGACGCGGCGGGCGGGTGTGTCGGACATGGCGGCTCCTCTCTCGGTTATGGCTCAGCTTCCCCCCAACTGCCTCGCCGCGCAAGGGGCATATGCCCCTCTCGATTGCGGAGCCATTCGCCGGGCTGCGTTCACCGTAATTAAACCGTTTGATGGAACAAGGATGGGCATGTTCGAGATGCGTATCAGGCCAGACATGGAAGTCGTCGACAATTCGGGGCGGCGCGTCGGCACCGTCAACGGCGTGATCGACGACCTCATCCTGCTGGCCCGGTCCGGCAGTTTCGGCGATCTGCATCACTGCGTCCCGCTCGAACGCGTCGAAGGCATCGACGAGAATCGCGTGCGCCTGCGCCAGCCTTTCTTCCCTGAAAGGCGCCGCCACCCGCGCTGATCGCGGGCCTGCTGCGGTGCGCTTAGCCGCTCACTGACAGGCCAGACACTCGTCGTAGTCGGTGCTCTCACCGATCTCGAACACCGGCGCTTCGGGCGTATTATCCGCCTCGACCCCACCGCCGGCAAAGCCGGCGCGCTGCACCGACTTCGAGCGCAGGTAATAGAGCGACTTGATGCCCTTCTCCCACGCCTGGAAGTGCAGCATCATCAGGTCCCACTTGTCGACATCGGCGGGGATGAACAAGTTCAGCGATTGCGCCTGATCGATATAGGGCGTGCGGTCCGCCGCGAATTCGAGCAGCCAGCGCTGGTCGATCTCGAAGCTGGTCTTGAAGGTGGCCTTTTCCTCGGCCGTGAGGAAATCGAGATGCTGGACCGATCCGCCATGTTCGAGGATCGAATTCCACGCGTTGTTGGAATCCTTGCTCTTCGCCGCCAGCAGCTTTTGCAGGTAGGGGTTCTTGACGACGAAGCTGCCTGACAGCGTCTTGTGCGTATAGATGTTGGCCGGGATCGGCTCGATGCAGGCCGAAGTGCCGCCGCAGATGATGCTGATCGAGGCAGTCGGCGCAATCGCCATCTTGCACGAGAAACGCTGCATCACGCCGCGCTCCTCGGCATCGGGGCAGGCGCCGCGTTCCTGCGCGAGCAGCATCGAGGCCTCGTCCGCCTTGGCGGCGATATGGCGGAACATCTTCATGTTCCAGGTCTTGGCCATGGCGCTTTCGAAAGCGATGTTCTTCATCTGGAGGAACGAGTGGAAGCCCATCACCCCCATGCCGACCGAGCGTTCGCGCATGGCCGAATACTTGGCTCGCGCCATCTCGTCGGGTGCGCGGTCGATATAGTCCTGCAGCACGTTGTCGAGGAAGCGCAGCACGTCTTCCACAAAGCGCTTGTCCTCGTTCCACTCGTCCCAGGTCTCGAGGTTGAGCGAGGACAGGCAGCACACCGCGGTGCGATCGTTGCCCAGGTGGTCGCGACCCGTCGGCAGGGTGATTTCCGAGCACAGGTTCGAGGTCGAGACCTTGAGGCCAAGGTCGCGGTGATGCGCGGGCATCATCCGGTTCACCGTATCGGAGAAGACGATGTAGGGCTCGCCGGTGGCAAGACGGGTCTCGACCAGCTTCTGGAACAGCGCGCGGGCATCGACCTTGCCGCGAACCGAGCCGTCCTTGGGGCTGCGCAGTTCGAACTCGGCCCCGTCGCGCACGGCCTCCATGAACTCGTCGGTGACGAGCACGCCATGGTGCAGGTTCAGCGCCTTGCGGTTGAAATCGCCCGAAGGCTTCCTGATTTCGAGGAACTCCTCGATCTCGGGATGGTGGATGTCGATGTAGCAGGCGGCCGAACCGCGCCGCAGCGAGCCTTGCGAGATGGCGAGCGTCAGGCTGTCCATCACCCGCACGAAGGGGATGATGCCCGAGGTCTTGCCGTTGAGGCCGACGGGCTCGCCGATGCCGCGCACCTGCCCCCAATAGGTGCCGATGCCGCCGCCGCGCGAGGCGAGCCAGACATTCTCGTTCCAAGTGTTGACGATACCCTCGAGGCTGTCGTCGACCGAATTGAGATAGCACGAGATCGGCAGGCCGCGCCCGGTGCCGCCATTGGACAGCACGGGAGTGGCAGGCATGAACCAGAGCCGCGAGATATAGTCGTAGAGGCGCTGCGCATGGCCTGCATCGTCGGCATAGGCATCGGCGACGCGGGCAAACAGGTCCTGATAGGTCTCACCGGGCAGCAGGTAACGGTCGTCGAGCGTCTCCCTGCCGAAATCGGTGAGCAGTTCGTCGCGCGCAGGTTCGGTCACGACGACAAAGCGCCGTTCGTGGATCGCCTTGGAATCCTCGTCCTTCGCCTTGGCGGTGGCCTCGGCCACGCCCGCAAGCGCGGCAGCGGCCCCTGCGACCAGCGCGTCGGATTCGGTATCGCTCCTGTCGGTCATGGCGATTGCCGGCCTCTCGCTTGCTTCAAGTTGGGGTGATGTGGTGCCTTTTACATCATCGATATGGGTATTGTCGTCGCTCAATTCAGCCCCGGCTCCAGCGCCGCGGTCATCCCGGAAATCCATGCCAAGCCCCCAAAATTCGCCCCCCGATGACAAGCGACTTCCCCGCTTGCGGGTAAGCTTGCGCCTGCCCGCGACCTGTTTGTCGCAAGTTGCCGGGAACGGACGGGCGGACCACTACTAATAGTGGCCAGCCCTGTGCCATTTACCATCTGTTGTGGGTTTGAATCATCCCAGCCGGTTTTTGTCAACGCCGCGTCAACCCGCAACTCATCCGCCGACTGGCCGAAAGTCTGGCGCAAGGCCGCGCAGGGACTCGATAATTTCCACATCAAAAATTTCGCCGCCGATTTTGAATCATTTCGGTGGGAAATTTTCGAACCCAGGGAGACACCGAATCGCTGCAACGGCAGCGACGCAGGAGGCTATTTCTTCCCGCCGATTCCCTTCAGATATTCCACCCGCCCCGCGGCATAGTCGGGATTGAGGAACAGCGCCGAATTGGCCATGCGCTCTACGTGGCGGGCGCTGTCTCGGCCCAGTTCCTCGCACAGTTCGATGGCGATCTTGGCCGCGCCCATCTGTTCGGGGTTCTGGCGCGTGAGGTGGCGGCAGAATTCCATCACCTCGTGCTCGAAGACGTCCTCGGGCCAGACCTCGTGGACCAGCCCGATCTGGAGCGCACGCTGCGCATCGATCGGCTTGTTGGCCATGATCATCCAGCGCGCCCAGTGCGCCCCGCAATAGCGGGTGAGGCGCGAGACGCCGTTCGAGGCGGGAAGCGAGCCAAACTTGCCTTCGGGAAAGGCATAGGCGGCGTTGGTTGAGGCGAGTCGGAAATCGCACGAAAGCGAGATTTCGAGCCCCCCGCCCATGCACATGGCATGGTGCGCGGCGACGATCGGCTTTTCGACATGCTCCATTTCGTCGAGGATATATTGCATGTTGCGCTGCAGGCGGTGCATCTCGCGAATGGCGGTGGCAGTCTCGCCTCCGGCGTCGTTCTGCTGCGTGACCTTGTCGAACTGGTCGATGCCCGAAGAAAAATAGCGCCCGGTGGCATTGAGCAGCATGACCTTGAGGTGAGGCTCGTCGCGCAGCCGCACGACCGCTGCGCCGAACAATTCGAACAGTTCGGTGGTCAGAGCATTGAGCTTGGCCGGGCGGTTCATCGTGCAGATGATGATGCCGTCTTCCTCGCGGACCAGCAGGTGCGGTTCGTCGCTCATGTATCGATAGCTCCCGATCAGCCGCGCGAACGCGGCAGGCCCAGCGCGCGCTCGCCAATCATCGAACGGTGGATCTCGCTGGTGCCCGCCCAGATCGTGGTGGCATGCGAGAAGCGATAGGCAAGGTTGACGAGGTAGGCGGCGCCCTTGCGCTTCGAAAGCGATAGCGGCGCGGTCAGGTCGATCAGGTCGCTGCTGTCATAGAGGTAGCGATCGCTCGTCCACATCTTGGCCATCGGCCCCGCCGCGGGCAGGTTCTTGCCTTCGCGCGAGGACCACAGCGAACGCAGGCCCAGCATCTCACCTGCATAGGCATTGGCCAGGCAGCGGGCGAGGCGCATTTGCGCCAGCGGATCGTCGATCAGCCTGCCCTCCCCCGTCTCGATCTGGCGGCACAGTTCTTCTGCCGCATGGATCATTTCCATGGATTCGTCGAAGAAGCCGCCACCGTGCTCCATCTCCAGCGCCACGCTCATCGCGACGACGCCCTTGTCGACCTCGCCGAGACGGTAGCTGTCGGGGATGCGGACCCCGTCATAGAAGGTGATGTTCGTCCGTTCGTCCTGGAAGGTGTAGACCGGCTGCACGTCGAACCCTTCGGCACTGGTGGGCACGAGGAACATCGTCAGGCCCTTGTGCTTGGGCACATCGGGATTGGTGCGCGTAAGCATCAGCACCCAGTCGGCGATGTTGGAGCCGCTGGTGAACATCTTGGTGCCGTCGATCCGCCAGCCATTGCCATCAGGCGTCGCCCTGGTCTGCGCGGCGAAGACGTCCGATCCCGAACCGGGTTCGGAATAGCCGAGGCTGCATATGGCCTCGCCCGCCCGGATCGGCTTGAGCGCCTTTTCCCTGAGCTCGTCGCTGCCGAACTTGTCGATGATCGCGGCGACCATCGCGGTTGTGCCCTTGGCATGGGCGGACCAGCCATATTTGGCCCAGACCTTGCCCGCGGCATGGCTGGCGTAGGGACTGGCGCCGCGACCGCCCTTCTCTGGCGGAAGTTCCGGGAACAGGAGCCCCGCCTTCGCCATCTTTTCATGCACCACCGGATGGTGCCCGTCCCACGAGTGGTGGGCATGGGCTTGCAATTCGGGAGTCAGGGTTTCCTTGAAGAACGCGTCGAGTTCGTCGGCGAGGGCATTGGCTTCCTCGCCAAGGTCGAAGTCGAAGGGTACTTCGCCGACATCGGGCAGCACGGCCTGCTCGCCCGCATAAAGGCGACGCCCGGCCTTTGCCAGCAGGCGCTGCGGATCGCCCAGGGTAAGCGGCAGGGCCTTTGCCCGCAGGTTGTAGAGGTGAATGTCGTATTCGGTGGTGAGGCCATAGCCGCCGAAGGTGCGCAGGCACTGGATGCCGGCGCGGCTGGCGACATCGGCGTTGAACCACAGCGCGAGCGGGATCTTGTAGCCAACCTCGTCGCCTGCCGCGATTTCGTGGAGAACTTTCCAGACCAGCAGATTGCCGCCCTCGATGGCGCTGATGAATTCGGCCAGCGGGTGCGACATGGCCTGGTAGGTGCCGATGGGCACGCCGAAGGCCTGGCGCTCGCAGGCATATTCGGCGGCCAGCTTCACCGCCTGCCGGGCAAGCCCGTTGAGCTGGGCAGCCATCAGCAGCTGCCATTCCTCCAGCGCGGCGGCAAACCGGTCGGTAGCCTGCCTGCCCGATTCGAGCACGGTCTGCTCGGCGGCGGCAAGATCGATCTCGGCAAGGCCATTGTCGGCTAGGGTTTCCTCGACCTTGCGGTCTGAATCGTCAAGTGAAATGAGCACCACATCATCGCCCCTGCGCGCGACGACCAGATCCGCGCTGCCTCCGCCGGCCAGCCATTGCACCGGGCGCGAGGCGACATCGTGATGCGCGATCGTGACGACCTTCGCTCCCGAGGCCACATCGTCGATGTCGCCGCCAAGCTGGCCGATCACCCTTGCCGCAACGATAGCCTCCGCCACCGGACCCGAGGCAAGCGTGCGCCCCGCTTCCTCGCAGACCAGAGCCGCATCGAGCGCGCCGAGGCCAAGGCCCCCGGCATCTTCCGGCACGCGCATGGCGAAAGTGCCAAGCCCGGCCAGCCCTTCCCAGAGGGCGCGGTCGAAACCGCCCGCCTTGCGGACCCGTTCCATGCTCGAATGTTCGTCGAGAAAGCGCGCGAAAGTATCGCGCAGCATCTGCTGGTCGTCCTTGAGCGAGAGATCCATGGCCTTGTTCATCCTCTTGCGGCAGTTGCGTGAGCGTTGCTTTGCCATATGCTGGAGCGCAGCCAAGGCAAGAGGAGACATCCATGATCAACATCATCGGCGCGATACTGAGCGGGCTTGTAGTCGGCGCACTGGCGCGCTGGTTCTATCCCGGCGCAGTTGAGATGGGATGGCTCGCGACGATCGCGCTTGGCATCGGCGGTTCGCTGCTGGCTGGCCTGATAACATCGCGTGGCAGCAGCGAGTTCAGCCGGGCCGGATGCCTCGCCTCGCTGCTCGGCGCGATGGCGCTGATCTTCGTTGGCAGGCTGCTGGGTATCGGCTGAAGCGCGCGCCATGGGCGAAACCGCACTGCGCCGAGTGTTTCGCCGACCCATCGTCACCCGCTCGCTCATGGTGGCGCTGGTAGTCGGCACCCTGCTCAATGCGATCAACCAGGGGCCGGAGCTTTGGCGCGGCGAGCCGGTCGTGGTCTGGAAACTGGCGCTGACCTATTGCGTGCCTTTTCTCGTCGCCAGCTATGGCCCTGGTCGGCGTTGAAATCGTCCTGACAAAACGTTAGCCGACTAAGGCACCAGCACCGTGTCCTTCGCCTCGGCCAGGGTTTCGGGATAGTCCAGCGTATAGTGCAGGCCCCGGCTCTCCTTGCGTTTCAGGGCGCAGCGCACGATCAGCTCGGCAGTTGCAAGCAGGTTGCGCAGTTCGATGAGATCGGTGCCGACGCGGAAGTGCGCGTAGTACTCGTCGATCTCGTCGGTCAGCAGCTTGATCCGGTGCTTCGCGCGTTCGAGCCGCTTGGTCGTGCGCACGATACCGACATAGTTCCACATGAAGCGGCGGATTTCGGTCCAGTTCTGCTTGATGACGACTTCCTCGTCGGAATCGGTGACGCGACTCTCGTCCCAGGCGCGCACCGTCGGCGGCTCGATGAATTCGTGCCAGCGCGCGAGGATGTCCGCCGCCGCAGCCTCGCCGAACACGAAGCATTCGAGCAGCGAGTTCGAGGCTAGCCGGTTGGCGCCGTGCAGCCCGCTCTCGGTGCATTCCCCCACCGCGTAGAGGCCCGGCAGGTCGGTGTGGCCGTGCAAGTCGATCATCACGCCGCCGCAGGTGTAATGCTGTGCGGGCACGACGGGGATCGGCTCTTTCGTCATGTCGATACCGAGCGAGAGCAGCTTTTCGTTGATCGTCGGGAAGTGAGTGCGAACGAAATCCGCATCCATGTGGCTGATGTCGAGGTGGACGTAATCGAGGCCGAAGCGCTTGATCTCGGCATCGATGGCGCGAGCGACCACGTCGCGCGGGGCGAGCTCCAGCCGCTCGTCGTAGAATTCCATGAAGCGCTTGCCGGTGCGTGGATTGATCAGCCGCCCGCCCTCGCCGCGCACCGCCTCGGTGATGAGGAAGTTCTTGACCTCGAGGTTGTAGAGGCAGGTCGGGTGGAACTGCATCATCTCCATGTTGGCGACCCGCGCGCCCGCCCGCCAGGCCATGGCGATGCCGTCTCCGGTCGCGCCGCGCGGCGCGGTGCTGAACTGGTAGACGCGGCCCGCCCCGCCAGTCGCCAGCACGGTCGCGCGCGCGGTATGGGCCTCGACCCTGCCGCTCGCCTCGTCGAGCGCATAGACCCCCCAGACCCGGCCTGAGCCCGAATATTTCTCCTCGTGCCTGCCGGTGATGAGGTCGATCGCGGCGCGACCGGGCAGCAGGGTAATGTTGGGATTGGCCGAGGCAGCCTCCAGCAGAGCCGATTGCACCGCCCAGCCGGTCGCATCGTCGACGTGGACGATGCGGCGATGCGAATGCCCGCCCTCGCGGGTGAGGTGAAGCGCGCCCGCCTCGGTGTTGAACGGTACGCCAAGCGCAACCAGCCGGTCGATGGCATGCGGCGCGCGCGCGATCACATGCTCGACGGTTTCCAGCCGGTTCAGCCCCGCGCCTGCCACCATTGTGTCGCGGATATGATCATCGAAGGTGTCCCCCGCATCGAGAACGGCGGCGATCCCGCCCTGCGCCCAGGCTGTCGATCCGCCGGTGAGCGAGCCCTTGGCGATCACCAGCACGCGCAGCTTTTCGGCAAGTGCCAGAGCCGCGGTCAGCCCTGCCGCGCCGGAACCGATGACGATGACATCATGACCAGAACGTGTCCACATGCCTACACCCTTGCCGTGCCTGCGTTCCATGAGCAAGCCGGCGTTTGCAGGTCAGCTGGCGACCGGCTGCGTCACGATGTTGCGGATCCGGCCATCGAGCATTTCGATTCGCACGTCGGATTGCGCCGCGATCTCGAGATCGTGCGTAACGCAGGCGATAGCCCGACCCTGATCGTGCGCCAGTTGCCGCAGCAGCTTGACGACATTGGCGGAATTATCGCTGTCGAGGTTGCCGGTCAGTTCGTCACCCAGCAGCAGCGCCGGATCATTGGCGAGGGCGCGGGCAATCGCCACGCGCTGGCGCTCGCCGCCAGAAAGCTTGTCGGGCGTCTTGGACCACTTTGCAGCGAGACCCATCTGGTCGAGCAATTGCCGCGCGTGCTCTTCAGCCTCTTCACGCGACAGCCTGCCCAGCCTTCGCATCGGTATCATCACGTTCTCGAGCGCGCTGAATTCGGGCAGCAGGAAATGAAACTGGAAGACGAAGCCGAACCGGGCAAGCCGGATGTGCGCACGCTCGTCGCCGGAAAGGCCGGTCACTTCCTGCCCGTCGACCAGAAGCTCGCCCGAGGTCGGCCGGTCGAGCAGGCCGAGAAGGTAAAGCAGCGAGCTCTTGCCGCAACCCGACGGGCCGA